>JAOUIA010000012.1 GCA_029884335.1 Betaproteobacteria bacterium | reverse complement strand
CGTTCTTCACCGCCGAGACCGGGCCGAGGCCCATGATCTTCGGGTCGATGCCGGCGTGGCCGTAGGCGAGCAGGCGCGCCATCGGCTTGTGGCCGGCGGACTCCGCCGCCTTGCGCTCCATCAGCACCAGGGCGGCCGCGGCGTCGTTGATGCCCGAGGCGTTGCCCGCCGTCACCGTGCCGTTCTCCTTGACGAACACCGCGCGCAGCTTCGCCATGCCTTCCATCGACGCGTCGGCGCGGATGTGCTCGTCGGTGTCGAACATCACCGGGCCCTTCTTGCCCTTGAGCTCGATGGGCAGGATCTGGCTCTTGAAGTGGCCGGCCGTGCTCGCCGCGTGCGCGCGCCTGTGGCTCTCGACGGCGAACGCGTCCTGCTGCTCGCGGGTGATGCTGCACTTCGCCGCGACGTTCTCCGCGGTGATGCCCATGTGCACGGTGTCGAACGGGTCGGTGAGCGCGCCGACCATCATGTCCATGAGCTTGGCGTCCCCCATGCGCGCGCCCCAGCGGGCGGACGGCAGCATGTAGCCGCCGCGGCTCATGCTCTCGGCGCCGCCGGCCACTGCCGCGTCGGCGTCGCCGAGCAGGATGTACTGCGATGCGCTGACGATCGCCTGCATGCCGCTGCCGCACAGGCGGTTGACGGTGAGCGCGCCGGCGTCGTGGGGCAGTCCGCCGTTCACGCAGGCGAGCCGCGAGATGTACATGTCGCGCGGCTCGGTGTGGATCACGTTGCCGATGACGCACTGGCCGACGCGCTTGGGGTCGATGCCCGCGCGCGACACGGCCTCCTTCACGACACGCGCGGCGAGGTCGGCGGGGGCGAGGTCCTTCAGGCTGCCGCCGTAGTCGCCGATGGCGGTGCGCACGCCGGACAGGAAGACGACTTCGCGATCGTGATGGCTCATGGCGGTTCTCCTCGGGGGGAATGCGCCATTTTACCGCGCCGCACAACGGGCCCGGGGCCGGCGTTTCCGGCGGCCGCGGGAGGGTGCCGCCGTCCCGTTTCGCGTACGATGACGCTTCGCGCCGCCGATGGTCACGCGGGCGCGCGGCCACCCCTGGAGGAGAGCAACGTGAATCGCATTCCGCTTCGCCCGCTGCTGGCGGGTTTCGCCCTCGGCCTGGCGCTCGCGGGCCCCGCCGTCGCGTTTCCCGACAAGCCAGTGCAGTACATCATCCCGTTCCCCGCCGGCGGGGAATCGGACATCGCCGCGCGCCTGCAGGCCGTGACGTTCAGCCAGAAGTTCAAGCAGGAGATGGTCGTCATCAACCGCGCCGGCGGCGGTGGGGCGCTGGTCTGGCAGCAGCTCAACACCTACCCGAACGACGGCTACACGATCGCCGGCATCAACCTGCCGCACATCGTGCTGCAGCCGCTGGAGGGGACGGTGAGCTACAAGACCGACGAGATGACGCCGGTCTACTTCTTCCACTACACGCCCGACGCGCTGGTCGTGCCCGCCGACAGCCCGTTCAAGACGTTCGCCGACTTCCTCAAGGCGGCGAAGGACAAGCCCGGCACGCTCAACATCGCCGGTTCGGCGCTCAACTCGGCGAACCACGCCGCGCACGAGAAGATGCAGAAGGAGTTCGGCATCAAGACGACCTACGTCCCGTTCAAGGGCACGGGCGACCTCATCGCCTCGGTGCTGGGCGGCCACGTGTCGGCGGCGATGTCCTACACGACGCTCGCCATCCAGCAGAAGGGCAAGATGCGCATGCTCGCGGTGGCCACCGAGAAGCGCCTCCCGGCGTTCCCCGACGTGCCGACGTTCAAGGAGCTGGGCGGCAACTGGGTCGACGGCGCCTATCGGGGCGTCGCGGTGGCGAAGTCCACGCCGGAGAGCGTGCGCAAGCAGGTCTCCGACATGATGGACTCGCTCAACAGGGACCCCGAGCTGCGCAAGAAGATGGTGGAGGGCGGGTTCGAGGTGATCGACATCACCTACGAGAAGATGCCGGCGTTCCTCAAGGAGCGCACCACCGACTACATGGGCACCGCGAAGCTCATGGGCCTCATCAAGTAGCGGGGCGCGACGTGATCCTCGAGCTCGCCGACATCCGCATCCAGCCCGGGCAGCAGGCCGCGTTCGACGAGGCCATCGTGCGCGGCGTGACCACGGTGATCGCCAAGGCGAAGGGCTTCCGCGGCTGGAAGGTGAACAAGGGCGTGGAGAGCCCCGAGCGCTACCTGCTGATGATCTTCTGGGACACGCTCGAGGACCACACGGCGGGCTTCCGCGGCAGCCCCGCGTTCGCCGAGTGGCGGGCGATCGTCGGGCCGTTCTTCGCCTCGCCGCCGCACGTCGAGCACTTCACGCTGCTCGGCAAGTCTTGACCTCCCCCTCACCCCAGGCCCCTCTCCCCGCTGGCGCGGGGCGAGGGGAGTGGCAGCCCTCACCCCCGGCCCCTCTCCCGCCTGACGGCGGGCGAGGGGAGCACGACTCCCTCTCCCCCGGTCACGGGGGAGAGGGTTGGGGTGAGGGGGTGCGAGCGAGGCGATGACCCGCGACGCCGCGCTCGCCGCCGCGCGTGCGCACTTCGACAGCGGCGCGTTCCTCGCCGACCTCGCGCGGCGCGTGGCGTGCCGCACCGAAAGCCAGGACCCGGCTTCCGGGCCCGCGCTGACGAGCTACCTCGCCGACGAGATCGGCCCCTCGCTCGCCACCCTCGGCTTCACGTTCGCGATCCACCCGAATCCGGATGCGCATTTCTTCGGCCCGTTCCTGGTCGGGCAGCGCCACGAGGGCGACGGTCTGCCCACCGTGCTCGTGTACGGCCACGGCGACGTGATCCGCGGGCAGGACAAGTCATGGACGCGCGGCGCGGGTCCGTGGCAGGTGAAAGTCGACGGCGAGCGCATCTACGGGCGCGGCACCGCGGACAACAAGGGCCAGCACAGCATCAACCTCGCCGCACTGGCGCAGGTGCTCGCGGTGCGCGGGCGGCTGGGTTTCAACGTGAAGTGGCTGCTCGAGACCGGCGAGGAGACGGGCTCGCCGGGGCTGGCGGCGTTCTGCGCCGCGCACCGCGACGAACTCGCCGCCGACGCGCTGATCGCGAGCGACGGTCCGCGCATATCGCGCGACCGGCCGACGCTCTTCCTCGGATCGCGCGGCGTGGCCAACTTCGACCTGTCGCTGGACCTGCGCGACGGCGCCCACCACTCGGGCAACTGGGGCGGACTGCTGCGCAATCCCGGCACGGTGCTCGCCAACGCGATCGCGAGCATGGTCGACGGCCGCGGGCGCATCCTCGTGCCCGCGCTGCGCCCGCCCCCGATCCCTGCCAACGTTCGCGCTGCGCTGGCCGGCCTCACGTTCGGCGGCGACGCCGGCGATCCGGCCGTCGACGCCGAATGGGGCGAGCCGGGCCTGACACCCGCCGAGCGCGTGATCGCGTGGAACACGCTGGAAGTGCTCGCCTGTCGCGCGGGCAATCCCGATCACCCGGTCAACGCGATCCCGCCCTCGGCGAAGGCGGCGATGCACATGCGCTTCGTGGTCGGCACCGACGTGTCGCGGTTGCGCGCAGTCGTGCGCGACCACCTCGCGCAGCACGGCTTCGGCGACGTCGACGTGAGCGAGCCGGTGGTCATGGCGGCCACGCGTCTCGATCCGGACAACGCGTGGGTGCGCTTCGCGCAGGACTCGATCCTGCGCACGACGGGAAGCCCGCCGGCGCTGCTGCCGAACCTCGGCGGGTCGCTGCCCAACGACGTGTTCGCCGACATCCTCGGGCTCCCCACGGTGTGGGTGCCGCACAGCTACGCGGCGTGCAGCCAGCACGCGCCGGACGAGCACCTGCTCGCACCTGTCGTGCGCGAGGCGCTCGCCATCATGGCCGGGCTGTGGTGGGACCTGGGCGATCAGGCGGCCGCGCTGCCGCGGCGTCGTTTCGTCGTTCCCGCGCAGGCGGGAACCCAGTGACTTTCAGTTCCGCGACCGGCACTACAACGACGCTGGGTCCCCGCTTTCGCGGGGACGACGATGTGGGGCACTCAGGTGCGCTTGCCCGCGGTGCCTCGACGGGTCAAGCCCGGCTGGCCAAGTTCGATGTGCAGTAGCCGCCGAAGCGCTCACCGAAGACGAGCTGCCAGCCCGTGACGTAGTTGCCGCGCGTCGCGGCCGCGGCATTGCCCAGTGCTTCCCAGCCGCCGTGCGTGAGCGTCACGCGCGTGCCGGCGGGATTCGCGGCGAACGCCACTTCGACCCACTGCGCGGTCGCCGCCTCGCGGCCCGGGTGCCACGTGAAGCGCACGCGCTCGCCGGGTCGCCAGTCCTCCACGGTCCCCCACGTCGTCTCGCTGCCGCCGGGCAGCGTCTCGACGAGGCGGCCGCCCTTGCGCAGCTCGAAGCGGACGCCGTGCGCCGCCTCGCCGCCGACCGAGTGCGATTCGAGCGGCCACCAGCGGCCGACGTCGCGCGTGAAGTAGTCGAACGCGCGCTGCGGCGGGCAGCCGACGACGAGGTCGACGACGATGGGCGCGATCTCGGCGAATGCGGCGGGGCGCGTGGCCATAGTTCCGGGCAAGCTTTCGCTGACAGTAAGTCATGGCCAGCCTATTGCCAAGCGCTCACCGCGCGGCCTCGTAGTACGCCCACGGCGCGCCGCGGAACGGGTGCAGCTTCACGCCCTTCAGCCACGGCTGCGCCAGCCGGTTCTGGTAGCTGTAGGTCTCGAGGATCCAGGGGGCGTAGGCGGCGACCAGCTCGTTCATCCGCTTGTAGAGCGCGCGCCGCTCCGGCCCGTCGGGCAACGCGCGCATGCGCTCGTAGGCGCGGTCGTAGTCGGCGAGCTTCAGGCGCGCGTCGTTCGAGGTGCCGACGTTCGGGCTGAACAGCGGCGAGTAGAACGCGTCGACGTCGGGGATGCTGGCGATCCACGCGAGGTTCCAGACCTGCAGCTGGCCGGCCTCGGCCATCTTGTTGAGCTCCGGCCACTTCTGCACGACGAACTCGGTGCGGATGCCGATCGCGGCGAGGTTCTTCGTCCACAGCTCGCTCGCGGCGCGGTCCGCCGCCGTGGGCGTCATGCCCTTCTTCAGCACCAGCGGCCTGCCGTCCGGAAGCTCCCGGAAGCCGTCGCCGTCGCGATCCTTGTAGCCGAAGCGGTCGAGCAGCGCGCGCGCGCCGGCCGGGTCGAACGGGTCCTTCATCGCGAGCGCGTCCGAGTGGCCGGGCACCGGTGGCGGGATCATCTGGGTCGCGAGCATCGCCTGCCCGTTCTGCAGGATGCGCACCGCCGAGCCGCGGTCGTTGGCCATGGTGATCGCGCGGCGCAGCGCGATCTTCTCCGGGGTGTAGCCGCCGACGACCGGGTCCTCCATGTTGAAGAACGTGAACGCGAGCGACGGATCGACCTGGCGCAGCAGGCGCACGCCCGTCGCGGCGAGATCGGGCTTCAGCTTGTCGCCGTCGAGCACGGTCTCGGCGAGCGACGAGGGCACGTCGACGTAGTCGAGCTCGCCGCGGCGGAACGCGAGCAGCCGCGGCTGCGCTTCCTCGATGATGGAGACCTCGATGCGCGGGGTGAGCGGCAGCCGGCGGCCGGCGAGGCCCTTCGCGATGGCGGCATCGCCCGGCTCGCCCGCCGGCGGCGCGGGGAAGCGCACGTCGCGGAACGACGGATTCGCCTCCAGCACGATGCGCTGGCTGCGCCGCCATTCGGCGAGGCGGTAGGGCCCCGTGCCGACCGGGTCCTCCATCACGCGGCCCGCGCTGTCGCCTTTCGCCGCGACGACCTCCTTCGCCACCGCGGCAAAGGCGGTCGTGGCGAGCACGTGCTGGAACGAATAGTTCGGCTCGATGAACTTCACCTGCAGCGTGTGGCGGTCCAGCGCCTTCAAGCCCTCGATCGGCGCGGCGTAGTCGAGCTTGCCGGCCTTGCGCGCCTGGGCGAGCACGGGATCGAGGCCGGCGAGCCGCCCTTCGAGCAGGTGAAGCGAGTACGAGCGCACGGCCGGGTCGAGGATGCGCTTGAAGCTGTAGACGTAGTCCTCGGCGGTGAGCTCGCGCGGTTTGCCTCCGAAGGCGGGGTGAGGCGCGAAGAAGATGCCCCGCCGCACCTTCAGCGTGTAGGTGCGGCCGCCGTCGGCGATCTGCGGCAGGCCGTCGGCGGTGTTGGGCACCAGCTTGGCCGGCCGCGCGAAGTAGTCGTAGGTGTACAGCGCGTCGAAGATCGCGTCGCAGATGCGCGAGGAGTACGCGTCGTACACGGCCTGCGGGTCGAACCCGTTCTCGGCGACGGGCATCGCCACGCGCAGCGTGCCGGCAGTCGGACCCTGAGCAGCACATGGCGCGACCGCCGCCGCGGCGGCGAGCAGGAGGGCGGCGATGGCGGCGGGATGGACCACGGCGAGTCCTCGGTTGGCGACGCGCCGTTATACCGCCGCAACCGCTTCGGCGCCAACCGCGGCGGGCGCTATCATGGCAGTCCGTTCCGACAGGAGGGCCGCCATGGGTTCGCCGCTCGAACTTGCGCTCAAGCTCGGCTACATCCTCGTCTGCGGCGCGCTCGGTGCGCTCTGCGGCGTCGCGATCGCGGACCTGCTGGGCCTCGCCGGCGTTCCCGCCGCGATTGCCGCGGTGTTCACCGGCATGGTCGTCGCGACGCTGGCGTTCGCGCTCGGCATCGCGCTGGCGCGCAAGGCCGGATGGCTGGCCTGACGCCGCGCCTCGCCGCGATCGCCGACCGCCTCGACGCGGCGTTCGGCAGCGCGACGCAGCTCCCCGGCATCGGCGCCACGGATCCTGCGTTCGATGTCGTGCAGGCCTACGAGGTGCTCGAGGAGCTGCACGCGCGGCGCGTCGCCCGCGGCCTGCGGCCGGTCGGGCGCAAGATCGGCTTCACCAACACCACGATCTGGGAGCGCTACGGCGTCGACCGCTCGATGTGGTCGCACGTCTGGGACACGACGCTGATCCGCGCGCGCGACGGCCGCGCCGGGGTCGCGCTCGACGGCCTGATGGAGCCGCGCATCGAGCCGGAAGTGGCCTTCGGGCTCGCGGCTCCGCTGCCTCCCGGCGACGATCCGGTCGAGCTGTTGCGCGCGATCGCCTGGGTCGCGCCCGCCTTCGAGATCGTGCACAGCGTGTATCGCGGCTGGAAGTTCACGGCGGCCGACTGCGCCGCCGCGCTCGGCCTGCACGGGCGGCTGGTCGTCGGCGAGCCGGTCGCCGTGAGCGACGCGAACCGCGCGGCGCTCGCCGCTGCGATGCCCTCGTTCGAGGTCGAGCTGCTGCGCGGCGACGACGTCGTCGAGCGTGGCGCCGGCGCCAACGTGCTCGGCAGCCCGCTGCGCGCGCTCGCGCACCTGCGCGACGTGCTCGCCGCGCAGCCGTGGGCGCCGCCGCTCGCTGCAGGGGAGGTCGTCACCACGGGAACGCTCACGGACGCGCACCCGTTGCGCCCGGGCGAGACCTGGCGCGCGAGCTACGGCATCCTGCCCGTGCGCGGCTTCGAGCTGGTCGTGCTTTGACCCCTCACCCCCGACCCCTCTCCCCGCTTCCGCGGGGCGAGGGGAGTGTCTCTCTCCCCTCTCCCGCCGTCAGGCGGGAGAGGGGGCGGGGGTGAGGGCCGTCAGGCGGGAGAGGGGGCGGGGGTGAGGGGTCACTGCGCCTCGGCGCGCGCGACGACCGCATAGCGCAACGGCGTGCCGGGGTCGATCGCGTCGAACGGGTAGCACGTCACCAGCGCGAGCGTCGTCGAGCGCGAGTCGGCGGGCAGCTTCAGCTGCGTGCGGTCGGCGACGAACGCGCGCTCGACGCGGTAGCGAAGCGTCCTTCCGTCCGCCGTCTCGACGACCAAAGCATCCCCGTCGCGCAGATCGCGCAGGAACGCGAAGTGCGTGTCGCGGTGGCCGGTGACGATCGCGTTGCCTGCCGCGCCGGGGGCGGTCGTGCCCGCGACATGGGCGGGGCCCCACGCAAGCGTGCGGCCGCTCGCGCCATCGAGCACGAGCAGGTCCACGCCGTGCGCAGGCGCCGTGAGCCGGGCGACCGGGCGCGTGTCGGCCCACGGCCAGGGCTTTGCGGCGACGCCGCGGGCCCGGGCTTCGTCCCACGCACGCGACAGCAGCCACTGCCCGAGCGCCGCCTTCGCGTGCAGGTAGGCCGCCTGCCCGCCGTGCCACGCGGCGAGGATCGCGCAGAGGACGGCCAGCGCGACGAGCGCGCGCCGGCTGCTTGCGCCGCGCGCGGTCGCGCGTGCCGGAAGACGCAGCTCGGTCCCCGGCGCTGCGCCCTCCGACTCCGCGAACGCGAGCGCCAGGACGCTGCCGCGGCTTCCGGTCCTCCCGCGTCCGCCCATCGCGTCCATCGCGGCGCTCACGCGTGCCTGCGGACGGCCGGGACGCGGCTCCACGCGAAGAGCAGCGTGGCGGCCAGCAGCGCGGCGAGCGCAACGGCGAGGTGGAGCGCGGCGGGCGTGGCGGTCTGCGGCAGGTCGCCGAAGAACGCCTCGTACTCGGTGCCGTGCGGCAGGTTGCCCGGAATCGCGGTGCGCGCAAGCAGCGTGCCCGGCGGCATCGTCGGCGTCACGTCGACGGCGACGAGGCTCGTGTGCTTGCTCACGAGGTGGTGCGCAAGCGCGACTTGCACGATCGCCGCGCGGATCTCGCCGGCGTCAGCGCCAGCGACCTGCGCGTCCGCCAGTGCTTCGATCTTCGCGCGCGCCCACAGCGCGTGCACACCCTCGTGCCCGCCGGACGCAGAAAGCGGCAGCGCAGCGCGCCAGGGCTGGCCGGCGAAGTTGCCGCGCACCACGACCTCGCCGTCCAGCGAGGGCAGGCTCGCGCTGGCGACGATCGGCTCGCCGGCGTAGAGATCGGGCAGCTGCCGCGGCCAGGCCTCGCTTCCCGCGGGCCAGTCGATCGCGACGTCGGTCAGCACGGGGCTCTCGAGCTTGCGGAACAGCCCCGCCATCCGCGCCTCCACCTCGTTGAGGTCGCCGATCATCGTGTGCGTGCCGCGGCCGAATTGCGCGGCCTTGCGCATGAAGTGCGCGTTGGGCGCCGAGCCGATGCCCACGGTGAACAGGCGCCGCTCTCCCAGCCGCTCGCGGATCAGCGCGAAGAGCTCGTCTTCGTTGCCGACCGCGCCGTCGGTGAGGAACACGACCTGCCGGACGAGTCCGGGCGCCGCCTCCCCCGGCTTGAGCGCGAGGGCGAGCGCCTTGTGCATCTCGGTGCCGCCGTTGGCGGCGAGGCCGTTCACGAACGAGCGCGCGCGTCCCAGCGTGGCGGGGTCGGCGGGCAGCGGCGCCGCGAAGAGCGCGCGGGCGTGCGAGTTGAACTCGACGACGTTGAAGCGGTCGCCGGGACGCAGCCGCTCGAGCGCCAGCGCCAGTGCGGCCTTCGCCTGCACGATCGGGCTCCCGGCCATCGAGCCCGAGGTGTCGATGACGAACGTGACCTCGCGTGCGACGCGCGGTGCTCCCGCGTCCGGCAGCGTCGGCATCAGCATCGCGAGCGCGTAGCCGCGTCCCTCGCGCGTTTCGCCGAACACGGCAGCGGCGGGCGCGTGGCCCAGCTCGGGCACCCACGCGAGCTCGAAGTCGCGGTCGGCGGGCACCGGCCCCGCGAGTTCGACGACGTAGCGATGGCCCGGCCGCTCGGTCACCCTCACCTCGTGGTAGCGGCTCTCGAGCGCCGCCAGCGGCATGCCGGCGTCCAGTTCGAGCGTCATCGTCACCGGCAACACCTTGCCCGTTGCAGGGTGCGCGACCGGCGGCGTGATGCGCGAGGCGTCGGGCACGCGGTCGGTGTCGGGCGACCACCCCGTGCCGACCGGCAGGATCATGTCGGGCACGCCGGGGATGTAGCGCGGCGTGATCGCCAGCGGGAAGCGGAGCGAGAACGCGCCGCCGTCGTAGCGGAGCGTCTGCTGGTACTCGATGGCGACGACGACCTCCTCGTCCGGCCCTATGGGCGCGACGCTGGTCGTGAAGATGTTGGGCCGCTCCTGCTCGACGAGCGCCGCCTTGCGCCCCTCCGTCTTCGCCTGCTCGTACTCGCGCCGCGCCTGCGCGCGCTCGCGGATCACGCCGACGATCCGCCGCTCGCCGATGGCGAGGTCGAGGTGGTCGACGGCGGCGGCCTCCGGCAGCGGGAAGACGTAGACGCCCTCGCGCCAATCGCTGCCGGGGTTGACGAAGCGCTGCGTGACGCGGGTGCGCGCCACCACGCCGGCCACGTCGATCTCCACGTGCGTGGCGACGAGCGGCGCGTCGATGAGTCCGCCGGCTGCCCTGAAGCGCAGCGTGCCGGCGCGGGGGGCCTCCGTCGTCGCCGCTTCGGCGCTCGCGGCGATCGCGAACGCGGCGAGCAGCAGGATGAAGGCGGCGACGACGCCGATGCCCACGGCCTCGGCGGCGAGGCGGGCAAACTCGCGCATGCCGCCGTGGTGGAGGAGCTTCGGTGCGTGCGTGCCCATCGTTTCCCCTTGGAGAGTCGCCGCCGGGGGGTGGAGCCCCGGCGGCGACGCGCATCGCCGGCCGTTCCGAAAAGTAGGGTCAGACTCGACTTTCGTCCGCTCCCGCTTCCCGCTGGGAAAGTAGGGTCAGACTCGACTTTCGTCCGCTCCCGCTTCCCGCTGGGAAAGTCGAGTCTGACCCTACTTTCCCCTGGGCCCCGCGCCGGCTGCCGGAGCGCCACGGATCGCATTCCGCGCCGCGATTGGTGCCAAGCGCGGGCGCCAATCGGGCAAGGCGGCGGGGAAATGTGGCAAAGCGCTGGCAAGTCCCCGGGGTCGGATGCGCATCCGGATACGTATCCGACCCCGTCGTGGCAACATCGACCCCGTCATGTCACGCCGCATCGCCATCGTCGAGGACGAACCCTCGATCCGCGCCAACTACGCGGAGGCGCTGCGCCGCCACGGCTACGAGGTGTCGGCGCACGCCTCGCGACCCGAGGCGATGGCGGCGTTCGCCACGCGCCTGCCCGACCTCGCGGTGATCGACGTCGGGCTGGGCGACGAGCCCGACGGGGGCTTCACGCTCTGCCGCGACCTTCGCGCGATGTCGGCCACGCTGCCGATCATCTTCCTGTCCGCTCGCGACTCCGACTTCGACATCGTCGCCGGCCTGCGCATCGGCGCCGACGACTACCTGACGAAGGACGCGAGCCTGCACCAGCTGACCGCGCGCATCGCCGCGCTGTTCCGCCGCAGCGACCTCGTCGCACACCCGCCGTCGGCGGAGGACGTGATGCAGCGCGGCGACCTCGCGCTCGACCTCAAGCGCCTGACCGCGCGCTGGAAGGGCGCGAGCGTGCCGCTCACGCTCACCGAGTTCTGGATGGTGCACTCGCTCGCGCGCCACCCGGGGCACGTGCGCGACCGCGACGCGCTGATGCGCGACGCCGACATCGTCGTCGACGACAGCACGATCACCTCGCACGTCAAGCGCATCCGGCGCAAGTTCCAGGCGGTGGACCCCGCGTTCGACCACGTCGCGACCGTCTACGGCATGGGCTATCGCTGGAGCGAGCCGGGCGCTACGTGACAAGTGATCGGCGATGAAGCTGGGGGCATTGCTCCCTCTCCCGCATGCGGGAGAGGGTCGGGGTGAGGGCGTGACATGACGCCGGCGCGCCTCGGCATCCGCGGCAAGCTCCTCGCGGTGCTGTCCGTGTTCCTCGTCATACCGTGGCTCGGCTACGCGTACGTGGCCGAGCTCGAGCGCTTCCTGCGCGAGGCGCAGGAGCGCACGCTGGCCGGCACCGCGCAGGCCGTGGCCACCGCGCTGCACGACCGGCCCGCGCTGTTCGCGCGCGAGGGCGCCGCGGTGCCCGAGATCGACGAGATCCTGCAGGCGCTTTCGCGCACGACGGCGCGCATCTTCGTGGTCGACGCGCAGGGGCAGGTGCTCGCGCGGGCCGGAAGCCTGCGGCGCCCGCCGCCGGCGGAAGCGCGCGAACCCCACGGCCTCGCGCGGCTGGGCGCGTGGATCGAGCGCTACGCGCTGCACCCGCTCTACGCGCTCCTGCTGAAGCAGCCCACCGAGGACTTCAGCGACGACTTCCTCGGCCGGCCGCTGCCGTTCGCGAAGGAAGTCGACGGCGCGCTCGCCGGCATCCTCACCACCGACCGCCGGCCGTCGGGCGACGGCCGCGTCACGATCGTGGCGGCGGCCCACCCGATCTGGGTCGGCGACCGCGTGCATGGCGCGGTCGTCGTCGAGGAGACGACCAATGCCGTGCTCGCCGAGCGCAACCGCGCGTTCGAGCGGCTGTTCACGCTGGTGCTCGGCGTCACGCTGGTCGGCGCCGTCGCGCTGACCGTCTTCGCCACCCGGCTGTCGACGCGCATCCGCCGGCTGCGCGACGAGGTCGAGCAGGCGATCGACGCCAAGGGCCGCGTGCGGCGCATCGCGGCCGGCTCGCACGCCGGCGACGAGATCGGCGACCTCTCGCGCAGCTTCTCGTCGGTGCTCTCGCGCCTCGCCGACTCGGCCAAGCACCGCGAGGAGCTGGCGAGCCGCCTGTCGCACGAGCTGCGCACGCCGATCGCCGTGGTGCGAAGCTCGCTCGACAACCTGCAGGGCAACGCGCTGGAGCCGGGCGCGAAGGTGTACGTCGAGCGCGCCCAGGGCGGGCTCGACCGCCTCGCGCAGATCCTCACGCGCATGAGCGAGGCGGCGCGACTCGAGCAGAGCATGGATCGCGCCGACTTCGAGCGCTTCGACCTGGTCGCGCTGGTGCGCGGGTGCGTGGAAGGCTACCGCTCGGCGTACGCGCCGCGCGAGTTCGTCCTCGAGGCTGCCGCCGGAACGGTCGCGTTCGACGGCGCGCCGGACCTCTGCGCGCAGATGCTCGACAAGCTGTGCGCGAACGCCGTCGAGTTCGGCCGGCCCGACCGGCCCGTCGTCGTGCGCATCGAGCGCGCCGGCGACGCGGCGGTGCTGTCGGTCGCCAACGAGGGGCCGCCGCTTCCCGAGGGGCTGCGCGAGCGGCTTTTCGACTCGATGGTGTCGGTGCGCGAGGAAGGGCAACGCGGCGAGCGCGTGCACCTCGGGCTCGGGCTGTACATCGTGCGCCTGATCGCCCAGGCGCATCGCGGCACGGTGCGCGCCGACAATCGCGCCGACGGCAGCGGCGTGGTGGTCGCCGTCACGCTCCCGCTTCCGCTATCCTGAGCGGCATGTCCGCCGCGATCGCCGTCACCGCCGCCGATTTCGAGGCCGTCGTCGTCGAGGGCTCGCATCGGCTCCCCGTCCTCGTCGACTTCTGGGCGCCCTGGTGCGCGCCGTGCCGTGCGCTCGCGCCGGTGCTCGACAAGCTCGCCGCCGAGTTCGCCGGGCGCTTCACGCTCGCCAAGCTCGACACCGACCAGGCCCCCGATGTCGCCGGACGCTACGGCGTGCGCGGCATCCCCAACTGCAAGCTGTTCGTCGACGGCCGCGTCGCCGACGAGTTCACCGGCGCGCTCCCCGAGCGGCAGCTGCGCGACTGGCTGGACAACGCGCTGCCGTCGCGGGCGGGGCCGCACGTCGCGTCGGCGCTCGGCCGGCTCGCCGCGGGAGACGCCCACGGCGCGCTCGCCGACCTCGACCGCGGCGCGGCCCTCGACCCCTCCGACGAGTCCCTGCTGCTCGCGCGCGTCGAAGCGCTCGCGCTGCTCGGCCGCGCGGACGAGGCGCAGGCGATCGTCGACGAGCTGGAGTCGCCGCACCGCGCACGGACGCGGCCGCTGCGCGACGCGCGCCGCCTGGCGGGGCTCAAGGCGAAGCTGGCGCTCGCCGGGCCGGCCTCCGCGGACCTCGTCGCGCTCGCGCGCGCCGCCGCCGCGGTCCCGCCCGATGGCGCGGCGAAACTCGCCTATGCGCAGGCGCTGGCCGCGCGCGGCGACTACGAGGCGGCGCTGGCCGAGTATCTCGCGCTGGTTGCGGCCGACCGCGCCTTCGGCGACGACGCCGGCCGCAAGGGCATGCTGACCGTCTTCGCCGCGCTGGGCAACGACGGCGACCTCGTGCGCCGCTATCGGCGCGAGCTGGCCGCGCTCATCAACCGTTGAGCGCCGGCGGCGGGGCTCCCGGGCGCGCGGCGTCGCGCCGCCGCACCATCTCGCGCACGATCGCCTCGAACTGCTCGGCGATCTCGTGCTGCAGGAAGCGGCGCGTGAGCGCGTCGGGGTAGAGCACGCCGGGGATCGCCTCGACGTGGTAGTCGAGGCGCGTTCCGCCGGGAGAGGCGGCGAACGTGGTCAGCGAGTCGAGCTGCTCCATCGTCCCGCGGATCTGCGTCGAGCGGATCGAGGACGGCGGCGCGAGCGTGACGACGCGCTCCGACTCGAAGCGCAGGGTGAACGGCCCGAAGCGCGCCACGCCGTGCTGCAGGATCGTGAGCCGGTTGCCGTCGCGCGCGACGATCCGGCTGTCGGCGAGGTTGGGCACGAACTTCTCCATGCGCTCGAAGTCGGTCAGCACCTCCCACGCCAGCGCCGGCGTCACCGGGGCCTCGAGCGTGGCCTCGACCACGAACGTCCGGCCCTGCCGGCTGATGCGCACGTCCGCGTGGGGGTCCTCCGCGCGCGCCGGGCAGACGGCGACGAGCGACGCGGCCGCGGCCCAGAGCAGGACCAGGCGGACGGCGGTTCGTCGGCTGCGGGCTTTCACGGTTGCCGGGGGCGGCGTCGGCGATAATGGCTGGCACGCGGGCTGCCCGATCCGCGCCTGCCGGCCGAGCCATGCTGCCCTCCGCTCCCATCGTAGCCTACCCCGCGTTCACGTGCGCGGCGCTGCTCACCGTGTCGAACCTCTTCATGACGTTCGCGTGGTACGGGCACCTGAAGCACCTGCAGGCGAAGCCCTGGTGGATAGCCGCGCTCGTGTCGTGGGGCATCGCCCTGTTCGAGTACCTGCTGCAGGTGCCGGCCAACCGCATCGGCTTCACCGCCCTCACGCTCGCGCAGCTCAAGATCGTCCAGGAGGCGATCGCGCTTGCCGTGTTCGTGCCGTTCGCGGTCATGTACATGGGCGAGCCGGTCAAGCTCGACTTCCTGTGGGCGGGGCTGTGCCTGATGGGCGCGGTCTACTTCATCTTCCGATGAGCGCAGGGGCGCCGGCGGCGAGCGTGGGGGCCGTTCACCCGCCCCTGTTCGGCCCGCTGTACGTGGCCTTCGCCGCCGGCTACCTGCTCTCCTACCTGTTCCGCACGGTCAACGCCGTCATCTCGCCCGAGCTCACGCGCGACCTGGCGCTCGAGCCCGGCTCGCTCGGGCTGCTCACGAGCGCGTACTTCGTCGCGTTCGCGGCGATGCAGATCCCCGTCGGCATGCTGCTCGACCGCTACGGCCCGCGGCGCGTCGAGCCCGTGCTGCTGGCGGTGGCGGCGCTGGGAGCGCTCGCGTTCGCGCTCGCCGACGGCCTGCCGGCGCTGACGGTCGGCCGGGCGATCATCGGAGCCGGCGTGTCCGCGTGCCTGATGGCGCCGCTCAAGGGCATCGCGATGTGGTATCCGCCCGAGCGCCACGCGTCGTACGCGGGGTGGGTGATGGTCGCCGGCGGCGTCGGTGCGCTGGTCGCCACCATCCCGGTCGAGATGGCGCTGCGCGTGGCGACGTGGCGGGAGATCTTCGTCGCGCTGGCGGCGCTCACGCTCGCGGTCGCCGTGTGGATGTGGCTGCGCGTGCCCGACACGCCGAAGCCGTCGCACGCGACGGGCTTCGCCGCGCAGTGGGCGGGCGTCACGCAGGTGTTCCGCCACCCGCGGTTCTGGTGGATCGCACCGCTCGGCGGCTTCGCGATGGGGGCGTTCATGGCCATCCAGGGCCTGTGGGCCGTGCCGTGGATGATGGAAGTGGAGGGCATGACGCGCGCGGCGGCAGCCGGCCACCTGCTCGTCATGGGCGTGGCGATCCTCGCCGGCTACCTCGTCCTCGGCGTGTTCGGAACGCGGCTCAACCGCCGCGGCATCCGCCCGCGGCACCTGTTCGCGGCGGGCTTTGGGCTCAACGTCGCGGCGATGGCGCTCATCGTGCTGCGCGCGCCCGCGGGCGCGGTCTGGTGGACGCTCTACGGCCTCGGTGCCGCGGTCAACGTCCTCGCCTTCGCCGTGCTGAACGAGGGCTTCCCGCGCGAGCTGGTCGGGCGCGCGAACACCGCGGTGAACCTCGTCATGTTCGCCGGCTCGTTCGCCGCGCAGTGGGGCATCGGCGTGGTCGTCGACCTGCTGCGCGCATGGCACGGGTTCGACACCGCGACCGGCCTGCGCTACGCATTCGCATGCGTCCTCGCGCTCGAATTGTGCACGATCGCGTGGTTCGCGCTCGGCTGGAAGCGCTTCGCCATCCACGTTCCTGCGCAGGCCGCGGCCTGACCCAACTGCCATGCACATCCACGTCCTCGGCATCTGCGGCACGTTCATGGGCGGGCTCGCGGCCATCGCGCAGGCCTCCGGCCACAAGGTCACCGGCTGCGACGCCAACGTCTACCCGCCGATGTCGACGCAGCTGCGCGCGCTGGGCATCGCGCTCGTCGAGGGCTACGGCGCCGAGCAGCTCGACGGCGAGGCGGCGGGCGCGGACCTCTTCGTCGTCGGCAACGCGATCGTCCGCGGCATGCCGGCGATCGAGGCGATCCTCGACCGCGGCCTGCCGTACGCGTCGGGGCCGGAGTGGCTGCGCGATCACGCGCTCGCCGGCCGCCACGTGCTCGCGGTGGCCGGAACGCACGGCAAGACGACGACGGCGTCGATGCTGGCGTGGATCCTCGAGCACGCTGGGCTCGCTCCCGGCTTCCTCATCGGCGGCGTGCCGCTCGACTTCGGCGTCTCGGCGCGCCACTCGGACAGCGCGTTCTTCGTCATCGAGGCCGACGAGTACGACACCGCGTTCTTCGACAAGCGCTCGAAGTTCGTCCACTACCGGCCGCGCACGGCGATCCTCAACAACCTCGAGTTCGACCACGCCGACATCTTCCCCGACCTCGCCGCGATCGAGACGCAGTTCCACCACTTCGTGCGCACGATTCCCGCCGCGGGGAAGATCGTCGTCAACGCCGAGGAGCCCGCGCTCGCACGCGTGCTCGCGCGCGGCTGCTGGTCGGGCGTGGAGCGCTTCGCCGGCGCCGAGATCGCCAGCGGCGAGGGACCGCCGGCGGAGTGGCGCGTCGCCGCCGACGGCAAGGTGACGCACGCGGGCGCGCCGCAGGGCCACGTGCGCTGGCTCGCCGACGCGCCGCTCGCGGGCCGCCACAACCGCCTCAACGCGCTGGCCGCGATCGCCGCGGCCCGGCACGCCGGCGTGCCGGTGGACGTGAGCCTCACCGCGCTCGCAAGCTTCCGCGGCGTGCGCCGGCGCATGGAGGTGCGCGGCGTCGCCAGGGACGTCACCGTGTACGACGACTTCGCGCACCATCCCACCGCTATCGCCGCCACGATCGCGGGCCTGCGCCGCCGCGTGGGCGCGCAGCGCGTCGTCGCCGTGCTCGAGCCGCGCTCGAACACGATGAAGCTCGGCGCGATGAAGGCGCTGCTGCCGGGCAGCCTTGCCGAGGCCGACCACGTGTTCTGCTACGCGAAGGCCCTGGAGTGGGATCCGCGCGAGGCCCTCGCGCCGCTGGGCTACCGCTTCTCGGTGCACGACGACCTGGACGCGATGGTCGCGGCGATCGTCGCCTTCGCGCGCGCCGGCGACCACGTGCTGGTGATGAGCAACGGCGGCTTCGGCGACGTGCACGCGAAGCTGCTCGCGCGGCTTGCGGGGCAGGCCGATCGTGCGGTCGCGTAGCTGCCCTCACCCCCGGCCCCTCTCCCACCTGACGGTGGGCGAGGGGAGATGGCGCCCTCACCCCCGGCCCCTCTCCCACCTGACGGTGGGCGAGGGGAGATGGCGCCCTCACCCCCGGCCCCTCTCCCACCTGACGGTGGGCGAGGGGAGAAGGCGCCCTCACCCCCGGCCCCTCTCCCACCTGACGGTGGGCGAGGGGAGAGTGTCTCCCCCCTCTCCCGCGGCGCGGGAGAGGGGCCGGGGGTGAGGGCCCGTGGCTCCGACGATCGTCTACCTGCACGGCTTCGCGAGCTCGCCGGCGAGCGTCAAGGCGCGCGCGCTCGCCGGGTGCGTCGAGGCGCTGCCGGCGGCGCTGCGCCCGCGCCTGCTGGTCCCCGCGTTGCAGTTCTCGCCGCGCGAGGCGATCGAGCGCGTCGCTGCGCTGGTGCGCGACGAGGTTCCCGGTGCGCCGCGCGGGCTCACGTTCGTCGGCAGCTCGCTCGGCGGCTTCTACGCCGTGCACCTCGCCGAGCGCTTCGGCGCGCGGGCGGTGCTGATCAACCCCGCGATCCGTCCCTACGACGACCTCTCGCAGTACGCCGGCACGCAGAGGAACCTCTATACCGGCGAGGCGTTCGAAGTCACCGCGTCGCACTTCGACGAGCTGCGCGCGCTCGCCGTGCCGCGAATCACGCTGCCCGAACGGTACTTCCTGATGGTGCAGACGGGCGACGAGGTGCTCGACTGGCGCGAAGCGGTGGCGTACTTCGGCGGCGCGTTCCAGCTGGTCGAGGGCGGCGGCGACCACGGATTCGCGAACTTCGCCGCGCACGTTCCCGAGCTGTTGCGTTTCGCCCGCGTGCCGACCCCGTGACGACGCAGCGCATCGACATCGCGATCGTAGGCGGCGGGCTCGTCGGCTCGGCGCTGGCCTGGGGCATGCGCGCACTGGGGCCCCGGCTCGCGGTGCTCGACGCCAGCGATGCGCACGCGGCCTCGCAGGGCAACTTCGGCCTCGTGTGGGCGCAGGGCAAGGGGCTCGGCATGCCGGCGTACGTCGGCTGGACGATCGGCTCGGCGCGCGCGTGGCCGCAGCTCGCCCACGAGCTCCGCACTCACGCCGGCGTGGACGTCGCGCTCGAGCAGACCGGCGGACTGCACCCGTGCCTCTCGCAGCGCGAGATGGAGTCGCGCGCCGACAGGCTGGAGCGCCTGCACGCGCAGGCGGGCGTGGAGCGCTGCGACGTGCGGATGCTCACGCGCGACGAGGCGCTCGCGCGGCTGCCCGCGCTGGGGCCGGACGTCGCCGGCGGCAGCTTCGGCGCGCTCGACGGCCACTGCAACCCGCTGCGGCTGCTGGCCGCGTTGCGTACGGGTTTGCGTCGCGCGGGCGTGGTGCGCACGCACTGCCGCGTCGAGGCGATGGCTCCTTCCGCCGACGGGTTTCGCCTCCTCACCGACCGCGGCGAGGTGGCGGCGGAGCGCGTCGTCGTCGCCGCCGGGCGCGGCACGCAGCGGCTCGCGGGGATGGTGGGGCTCAGCGTGCCGCTGGTCGAGAACAGCGGTGAGGTGCTGGTGCTCGAGCGCATGCGCCGCTTCCTGCCGTTCGCGCTGGAGACCATTCGCCAGACCGACGAGGGCGCGGTGCTGCTCGGCGACTCCCACGAGCCGCGGACCGACGCCGCGCTCGACGTCGCCGTGCTGGGCGCGATCGCGCGGCGCGCGCTGCGCGTGATTCCCGCGCTCGCCTCCGCGCAGGTCGTGCGGGCGTGGGCGGCATCGCGCGTGCTCACGCCGGACGGCTTCCCGGTCTACGCGCAGTCGGCCGCGTACCCGGGGGCGTTCGCCGTGGCGTGCCACAGCGGCGTGACGCTCGCCGCGGCGCACGCGCTGGAGCTGGCCCCGGCGATCCTCGGCGGCAGCCTGCCGGCGGCGCTCGCCCCGTTCGCAAGCGGGCGCTTCGACCATGTTCGCGCGGCTGCCTGAGACGGGCGCGGAAGCCGTCGTCGTCGCGATCGACGGCGCGGACTTCGAGGCGCGCGCCGGCGACAGCGTGGCTGCCGCGCTGCTCGCGAGCGGTCGGCTCGCCTCGCGTGCCACGCCCGTTTCGGGCGCCCCGCGCGGACCGTTCTGCCTGATGGGCGTGTGCTTCGACTGCCTCATCACCATCGATGGCGTGCCGAACCAGCGCGCGTGCATGGTCGAGGTCGCGCCCGGGATGCGGATCGACACGCAACAGGGCGCGCCGCCGCTCGGCACGGGTGCCGCGTGAAGACCTGCGACGTCGCGGTGATCGGCGCCGGGCCCGCGGGCCTGGTCGCCGCGACGACGGCCACGTCGCTGGGGCTCTCGGCGACCGTGTTCGACGAGTCGGCCTCGCCGGGCGGGCAGATCTACCGCGCGGTGACGACCACGCCCGTGCGCCGGCCCGAACTGCTCGGCGTCGACTACTGGCACGGCGCGAACCTCGTGAGGCCGTTTCGCGCCAGCGGCGCCGAGTACCTTCCGGCCACGACGGTCTGGGCCGCTGCGCGCGGCGCGGAGGCGTTCGATCTGGGCGTCTCGGGGGGGCGTCCCGGCACGCGCATCGGCGGGACTTTCGCGGCGCGCACGCTGCTCGTCGCGACCGGCGCGATCGAGCGGCCGCTGCCGTTCCCCGGCTGGACGCTGCCGGGCGTGATGACGGCGGGCGCGGTGCAGGGCCTGCTCAAGTCCTCGGCGCTCGTGCCGGCGGGGCGCGTCGTGCTCGCGGGCTCGGGACCGCTGTTGTGGCAGGTCGCCTGGCAGCTTGCCAGCGCCGGGGTTGCCATCGACCGCGTGCTGGAGACGATCCCGCGCGGCCGCCTCGCCGAGGCGATGCGCCACGCGCCGGGCTTCATGTTCTCGACCTACCTCGCGCGTGGGCTGGAGCTGATCCGCGCGGTGCGGCGCCGCACGGACGTGGTCGAGCACGTCGCGGAGCTTCAGGCGCGCGGCGACGGGCGCGTCGAGTCCGTGCGCTTCGCCGTCGACGGCGAGTGGACCGAGGTCCCGGCCGACCTCGTCGTCATATCGCACGGCGTGGTGCCTAACGTCCACCTGCCGGCGGCGCTCGGCTGCGGCCTGGAGTGGAATCCCGATCAGTCGGCGTTCCAGCCCGTGGCGGACGCGTGGGGCGGCACGACCGAGGAGGGCGTGTACGTGGCCGGCGACGTCGCGGGCATCGCCGGCGCGCAGGCTGCGGAAGCGCGCGGGCGGCTCGCCGCGCTGGCGATCGCGAACGCGCTCGGCCGCATCGACGCCGCGCGGCGCGACGCGCTGGCCGCGCCGGCGCAGCGCGCGCTGGCGACGGCGCTGCGCGGGCGCCGCTTCCTCGACGCGCTGTACCGTCCCTCGCCGGAGTTCCTGCGCCCGCGCGGTGCCGTGCCCGTGTGCCGCTGCGAGGAGGTGACCGCCGACGCGGCGCGCGAGGCCGTGCGCGACGGCGCGGTCACGCTGCACGCGCTCAAGTCCGCCACGCGGTGCGGGATGGGGCCCTGCCAGGGCCGCTCGTGCCTCGCGACCGCGGCCGAGTTGCTGGCCGACGAGCTGGGCGCGGACTGCGCGGCGCTCGCGCCGCCGTCGATACGCTTTCCGCTGCGTCCCGTCACGCTTGCGGAAGTCGCGGCGTGGCCGTCGCGCGCCGATGCCGAGGCGTGCGTCGTGCGCGGCGAATGAGCCTGCCGCAGGTCGCCCCGCGCGACGCTTTCGCCGTCCTGCGGTAGCATCGCCACTGACCGGATCCGTCGAAGGAACCTGCCATGCCCGTCGCTCGCCTGCCCCTCGCCGGGGCCCTCGCACTCGCCGCCGCGCTCGCCGCGCCCGCGTTTGCGCAGAACCCGATGATGGGCGCGGGGCGCGGAGGCCCTCCCATGTTCAAGCCCGGCCCGGGGCCGGACGAGCTGTGGGAGACCACGATGAAGATGGAGATGGCGGGCATGACGATGGGCGGCGACACGCAGCAGGTGTGCATCAGGAAGGGCCGCGGCGACGCCGACAAGGTGCCGAAGAGCGATGAGTGCACGACGACGGACGTGCGCACCTCGGGCAACCGCACGACGTTTTCCATGGTGTGCAAGGGCGACCCGCCGATGACCGGCACGGGCGACATCACCTCGACGCCGAACTCGAACAGCGGGCGCATGACGTTGCGCTCGACGCGGCGCGGCGAGGAGATGACGATGGTGCAGACGTTCTCCAGCAAGCGCATCGGGACCTGCACCGACCTCTCCGAGCAGGTGGTCGCGAAAGCCGAGGCCGACTCGCGGGCGATGGTGGCCAAGACCTGCGCCGAAGGCATGGACACGCTCGAGCCCTCGCTGTTCGAGGGCGGCAGCCCCTGTGCGGCGCAGAGGAAGCAGTTCTGCGACAAGGTGGCGGCCGAGACCGCCGGGATGCGGCAGCCGGCGGGCTTCACCGCCGCCCGGCGCAAGTACCCCAACACCGTGCAGCGCGCGATGCAGGCCTGCAACCTCGACTACGCGGCGGTGCGCATGACGGCATGCCAGGCGGCCGCGGCCCAGCGCAACTGGAACTTCGTCGGCAGCGGCAACTGCGACGACGAAGTGCGCAAGCACGGGCCGCAGTACTGCAACGTCGGCCCGAACAAGAGCCCCGACGAGCAGTACGCCGCGCTCTGCGCGCGTTACGCTGCGCTGACGCGCGGCACGCGGACCGGCGGCGACGCGACGCCTGCCGCGGCGCCGCCGCAGGCGGAGGCGCCCAAGCCGGCCGCGCCGGATCCGGTGAAGTCTGGCGTGGACGCGGTACGAAGGCTGCTGCCCTTCTGATCGGCACGATGCGCCGGGCGCTCGCCGCGGCGGCGGCTGTGGCGGCGACGCTCGCGTGGGCGTGCGCGGCGCACGGCGCGCTCGCCGATCGCTTTCCCGGCGCCGCCGCCGCGTACCTCGTGATCGCGGACGGCCAGCCGCTGTGGGCGGCCGAGCCCGACAAGCCGCTGCCTTCGGCATCGCTGACCAAGCTGATGACCGCGCTCGTGGTCGCCGAGTCCGCGCGCGGCGAGAGCGTGGTCACCGTGAGCCGCACGGCCGCGCGGGCGACCGGCGCGCGCATGGGCCTCGCGGCGGGCGCGCGGCTCTCCGTCGACGACCTGCTCGCCGGGCTGCTGCTGCGCTCCGGCAACGACGCGTGCGTCGCGCTCGCGGAGCACGTCGCCGGCAGCGAGGCGCAGTTCGTGGCGCGCATGAACGAGCGCGCCCGCGCATGGGGTCTTTCGGCCACGCGCTACGCCAACGCCTGCGGGTTCGACGCGCCCGGTCACCACGCGAGCGCGCGCGACCTCGCTGCGCTCGCGCGCCGCGTGCTCGCCGTGCCCGGGCTTGCGCGGCTCGTCGCGCTGGAGAAGCTGCAGATTACCGGTGCCGACGGGCGCCGCTACGCGCTCGCCAACACGAACCTGCTGTTCGGCGTCGTGCAGGGGCTCGCGGGCGTCAAGACCGGGTACACCTCGCGCGCCGGTCACTGCCTCGTCGCCTACGCGAAGCGCGACGGCCGCGACGTGCTCGTCGTGCTGCTGCGCGGCGCCGACCGCTGGTGGGACGCCGTCGCGATGATCGAGCAGGCGTTCGACCCGCGGCTCACGGCGGCGCCGCGCGCACCCAAGGGTGGGTGAGCGCGGCGCCGCCCTGCTGGCGCTCGCCGCGGTCGTCGCGGCGTACGTGACGGCGTTCGCGGCGACGTTCCAGTACGACGACGCGCACGCGGTGCTTGCCGATCCCGCCGCGCGGTCGTGGGCGGCGTGGGCGGCTTCGCTGCCCGCGATACGCGCAGCGACCAAGTTGAGCTACGTGGCGAGCCACGCGCTGTCGCCGCAGCCGTGGAGCTACGTGCTCGGCAGCGTCCTGCTGCACGCCGCGAGCGCGGTCGTCCTGCTCGCGCTCGCCCGGCGGTGGCTGCGCGACTTCGGGCTGGACGCGCGACGCGCGGGGATCGGCGCGCTGATCGCCGCGCTCGTCTTCGCGCTGCACCCGGCGCAGACCGAGGCCGTGACCTACGTCTCGGGCCGTTCGGTCGCGCTCGCGGGCTTCTTCAGCCTGGCATCGCTGCTCGCATGGGAGCTCCGGCGCGAGGGCGGAGGCCGATGGACGCTGGCCGCTTCGCTCGTGGCGTTCGCGCTCGCGATCGCCGCGCGCGAGACGGCAGTGGCGCTGCCGTTCGCGCTGCTGCTGGTGGAGGCGGCGCGCGGCGCGTCGTGGCGCGACGCGCTGCGGCGCGCGGGGGCGCATCTTGCCGTGCTGGCAGCGGCGCTGGCGGCGATCGCGCTGTCGCCGACCTACGCAAGGCTGCTGCGCGAGAGCCTCGCGACGCGCGTGCCGCTGGAGAACCTGCGCGCGCAGGTCGACGGCGTCGCCTACCTCGTCACCCACCCGTTGCTGACGCTGCGCGTCAACTTCGACCCCGACGTCGCCGCCGCGTGGCCGCCCGACGCCGGCTGGGGGCTCGCCGCAATCGGACTCGCCCTCGCGATCGCGCTGGGCTTCGCCACGCTGCGCAGGCTGCCGTGGCTGGGCTTCGGCGTGCTGTGGTTCTTCGTCCACCTCGCGCCGACGAACGGCCCGATCGCGCGCTACGACCTCGCCAACGACCGCCAGCTCTACCTGGCGCTCGCCGGCCCCGCGCTGATCGCCGGCTTCGCGCTTGCGCGCCTGGCCTCGGCGCGCGCGCGCGCCGTCGCGGCGGGCGCGCTGTGCGTGGCGCTGGTCACGGCGACGCTGGTGCGCAACACCGACTACCAAAGCGAGCGCGACCTGTGGGAAGCCACGGTGCGCGCCTCGCCGCACAAGTCGCGGCCGTGGAACAACCTCGGCTGGGCGCTGCAGCAGGCAGGCGACCGCGACGGCGCGCGCGCGGCATACGCGCGGGCGCTGGAACTCGATCCGGCGAACTTCCGCGCGCGGGCGAACCTAGACGCGCTAGGCGGCCGCTGACGCTCAGCCTGCGACCGGCGCGGGCAGCAGGCGTCCGCGCGCCAGCAGCGCGATCGTGCGCACGGCGAGGTAGGCGATGACGAGCGACGCGACGGCGAGCGCGATGCCGCCGACGAGCGACGGCCAGCCGCCGCGGCGCACGACCTCGACCACCGCGCCCGCCAGCGCGGCGAGGGGGAACGAGAACGACCAGAAGCCGACGCCGAACGGCGCGCGGCTCCACCACCTGTAGCGCGCCATCACGGCGACGACCGGCCCCGCCGCGACGCCGAGGCCGACGATGAGCACCTCGCCGGGCAGCGTGGGCCAGATGACGCCGGCGGCAAGCGTTGCGACCGACGGCGGCGCGATCTCGACGCCGATCGTGGGGCGCAGCGCCTCCGGCATCGGCCCCTCGAAGAGGCGGTTGAGCACCCGGACCTCGAGCAGGGCCCAGCTCGCGAGCCCCATGCCGAACAGCAACGCCGCCCAGCCCGGGTACGCGAGGGTGCCGAGCGCCATCGCGCCGACGAATCCGCCGGCGACGGGCGGCAGGTACAGCGCCGGGGTCACGGCGGTCTCGGGCAGCTCTCCCGTGGCGAGCGTGCGGACCACGCGCATCGCGACCACGCCCTGCAGCGCGAGCGCGCCCAGCACGAGCGCGATCCACGCCGGATCGCGGGGGACGCCGTAGCTCACGACGAACAGCAGCAGCGCGAGCGGCACCAGCGCCACCAGCGCGCCCGCGACCGGGTGCTGGAACTCGCCGACGATCGACTGCGGGTAGCGCAGCGCCTTGGCCGCGTAGGCCGCGAGCAGCAGCGCGAGCAGCGTCGACGCGACGAGCGCGAGCGCGTCGCCCGTCGTGGCGGCGACCGGCCAGCCGAACGCCGCCGCGCGCCGCCACGCGCCCGCGAGACCGAACAGGCCGACCGGCATCGCGAACAGCCCCGCCGGTACGCGCACGAGCCACGGCGCGCTGCGCGTTTGCGCCGCCGGCGCGGGCGCCACGCTTTCGTCTGGGGCCATCGTGGGGCTCCGTCATCCGCTCGCCGCGACGCGCGGCGTCCCGGCGATCATACCAACCCGCCGGCCGCGCGCGGCGATCGCCCAGTGTGGCGCGCGTATACTCGTCGCATGCCCGCCTCGCTCGCCGACCAGCTCGTCGTCGCGATCAGCTCGCGCGCGCTGTTCGACTTCGAGGAGGAGAACCAGGTCTTCGAGACCGCGGACGACCGCGCCTACATGGGCCTGCAGCTCGAGCGGATCGAGCAGCCGGCGAAGCCCGGGGTCGCCTATCGCCTGGTGCGCAAGCTTCTCGCGTTCAACACGCCGCAGGCGAAGCGCGTCGAGGTGGTCATCCTGTCGCGCAACGACCCGGTGTCCGGACTGCGCGTGTTCCGCTCGGTGCGCGGCGCCTCCCTGCCGATCGAGCGCGGCGTCTTCACGCGCGGCCGCGCGCCGTACAGCTACCTGTCGCCGCTCGCGGCGAACCTGTTCCTGTCGGCGAACGCCGAGGACGTGCGCGCGGCGCTTGCGGCCGGCTTCCCCGCGGCGCTGGTCTACACGCACTCGCCGACCGAGGACTCGCACACGGAGGAAGTGCGCATTGCGTTCGACGGCGACGCTGTGCTGTTCGCCGACGAGGCCGAGCGCGTCTACCAGTCGGAGGGGCTCACCGCGTTCCAGAGCCACGAGGCGCGGCACGCCGAGCGGCCGCTGCCGCCGGGACCGTTCAAGCCGCTGCTCGAGGCGCTGCACCGCCTGCAGGTCGACTCGAAGGCGGGCCGCATGAAGCTGCGCACCGCGCTGGTGACGGCGCGCAGCGCGCCGGCGCACGAGCGCGCCATCCGCACGCTGATGGACTGGAACATCGCGATCGACGAGGCGATGTTCCTCGGCGGCCTCGAGAAGGGGCCGTTCCTGCGCGAGTTCGAGCCCGACTTCTACTTCGACGACCAGACGCGTCACGTCGAGAGCGCCTCGCGCCACGTGCCCGCGGGCCACGTGCCGCACGGCGTCGCCAACGAGGAAAAGTAGGGTCAGACTCGACTTTCCCGCCACGACCGTCGGCCTGTCCTTGGCGCATCTGGAAAGTCGAGTCTGACCCTACTTTTCCGCGGACTGGCGAAATGCGACTCCGACCCTCATTTCAGCGCTTCGCGTCCGGGAAGAAAAGCTGCTCGCCGCCGACCTTATAGCCCGCGATCGCGGCCTGCCCTTCGGCGGCGACGATCCAGTCCATGAACGCGCGGCCCTCGGCTTGCTTCACGTGCGGGTGCTTCGCCGGATTGACCAGGATGACGCCGTAGGGGTTGAACATCCTGGTGTCGCCCTCGACGACGATGCGAAGCTCGCCGCGGTTGCGGAACGCGAGCCACGTGCCGCGGTCGGCGAGGACGTAGGCGTTCATCGACGACGCGGTGTTGAGCGCCGGGCCCATGCCGGAGCCCGTCTCGCGGTACCACGAGCCCTTGCCCTCGCCCGGATCGACGCCGGCGTCCTTGAAGTAGCGCAGCTCCGCCGCGTGCGTGCCGCTCTTGTCGCCCCGCGAGACGAACGGCGCCCTCGCGGCGGCGATGGCCTTGAGCGCCGCGGCGACGTCCCTGCCGCCGGCGACCTTCGCCGGATCCGACTTCGGGCCGATCAGCACGAAGTCGTTGTACATGACGTCGCGACGGTCGACGCCGTAGCCCTCGGCGACGAACCTGTCCTCGGCGGCTCTGTCGTGCACGAACACCACGTCGGCGTCCCCGCGGCGGCCGACGTCGAGCGCCTGGCCGGTGCCGAGGGCCACCACCCGCACAGCGATGCCGGTGCTCTTCGCGAATGCCGGCAGGATGTGGCCGAACAGCCCCGACTGCTCGGTCGAAGTCGTGGACGCGACGACGATCGACTTCTCCTGTGCCTGCGCGCCGAGCGCGAGCGCAGTTGCGAGGAACGCGGCCGCGACGCGGCGGCGGTTCAGTGCCATGGCAGCTCTCCCTTGAGGAACGCGTCCGCCTGCGCGGTCGCAGGCGTGCGGAAGAAGCGGTCGATCGCCGAGCGCTCGACGATTCTCCCGCGGTCGAGGAACACGACTTCGTCGCCGAGCCGGCGCGCCTGGCCGAGGTTGTGCGTGACCATCACGACCTTCGTGCCCGAGGCGTGGATCGACTGCACGATCGCCTCGATCTCGCGGACGGCCCCGGGGTCGAGGTTCGCGGTCGGCTCGTCGAGGAACAGCACCTCGGGCTCGAGCATCCACGCGCGCGCGAGCGCGAGGCGCTGCTGCTCGCCGCCGGAGAGGACGCGCGCGGGCCGGCGCGCGTGCGCGGCCAGCCCGACGCGGCCCAGCGCGGCGACCGCGCGGGCTTCGCGCTCGTAGTGCGGCACGCCCACGACGGCGAGCGCGAACGTCAGGTTGCCGAGCACGCTGCGCCTCAGCAGGACGGGGCGCTGGAACACCATCGCCTGCCGGCGCGGCTCGCCCGGACGCTCGCGATGCGACCACAGCACGCGTCCCGAGGTCGGGGCGAGCAGGCCATGGCAGATGCGCATCAGCACGCTCTTGCCGGCACCGTTCGGCCCGAGGATCACCGTCCGCGGACCCGCCTCGAGCACCAGATCGATGCCGGACAGGATGTCGCGTCCACCGGCCGAGAAGCCGATGCCTTCGAGCACGAGCGGCAGCATCGGGGGGCCGGGCTCACGCATGATGGCGCTGCGCGCGTTCCTTGAGCAGATGCGCGCCGACGTTGAGCAGAAGGACGATGCCCAACAGCACGATGCCGAGACCGAGCGCCAACGGCAGGTCCCCCTTCGAGGTCTCGAGCGCGATGGCGGTGGTCATCACGCGGGTCACGCCGTCGATGTTGCCGCCGACGATCATCACCGCGCCGACCTCGGCGATCGCGCGACCGAAGGCGGCGAGCACGATCGTCACCAGCGAGAAGCGCAGGTCGTGCAGCAGCGCGAGCGACGACGCCACCGGGCCTGCGCCGAGCGAGCGCATCTGCTCCGCGTACTCGCGCCATGCATCGGCGACCGCCTGCCGTGCGAGGGCCGCGATCAGCGGGAAGATGAGCACGGCCTGCGCGACGACCATCGCCGCCGGCGTGAACAGGATGCCGAAGGTGCCGAGCGGGCCGGCGCGCGAGAGCAGCAGGTAGATCGCGAGACCGACGACCACCGCCGGCAGTCCCAGCAACGCGTTGACGGTGACGACCAGCGCGTCGCGACCCGGAAAGCGGGTGACCGCGAGCGCGGCGCCGAACGGGAGCGCGACGACGGTCGAGATCAGCACCGCTGACAGGCTGACGCGCAACGACAGCCAGACGATGTCGAGGAGCGCGAGATCGAGCGCGCCGATCAGCCGGAACGCCTCGCCGAACACGGCGCCGAACGTGCTCACGGCGCGGTCCGTGCGGGGACGCTTGCGCGAACGGGCGCTATACTGGCAAAGTATTGCATATATGTCCCGGGACGCCGGCGTGCATCCTAGCTCAACCGAAACGCCATAAAAATATGCAACAAGGTACCAATGGCTGGCGCCTCGTTCCGGCGATCCGCTGGTTCACGGAAGGCCCTGCCGGCGAGCCGGTCGAGGCGCTCGATCTGCGCTTGCTGACTATGCTCCGACGGGTCGCGGCGGGCGGCACGCTCGCCGATGCCGCCGTGGCCGCCGGCATCGCCTATCGCTCAGCCTGGGGCCTGTTCGACGAAGCGGAGCGGGCGCTTCGAGCGCCGCTCCTCGAGCTGTCGCGCGGGCGTGGCGCGCGTCTCGCACGGTTGGGACGGGCGCTCCTCGAATGTGATCGCGAGGCGCAGGCGTGGCTCGACCGGCGCCAGGGTGCCTTCGTGGTTGCCCTGCCGGCGGCGCCGGATGCGGCGGGCGCGTTGCTTGTCGTCGCGAGCCACGACCTCGCACTCGCCGCGCTGCGCGAGTCCTGGCACGCGGACGGCCTCGCGGACGTGCGCTTCAAGGGGAGCCTCGACAGCCTCGCAGACTACGCACGCGGCGAGGCCGATCTCGCGGGCTTTCACGTCGTGCGCGACGCCGATCTCCCCGGAGCCGGCGCCGGACTCCCGCTCGATCCGGCGCGTGACGCCGCGATACCGTTCCTCGTGCGCACGCAGGGGCTGCTGCTGCCGAAGGGCAATCCGCGGCGCGTGCGCTCGCTCGTGGACGTGGCGAGGAAGGGGCTTCGGTTCGTGAACCGGCAGCAGGGCTCCGGCACGCGAGCGATCGTCGATGCGCTGCTGGCACGCGACGCGATCGCTCCGTCACGGATACTCGGCTACGGCATCGAGGAATTCACGCACGCCGCGGTCGCGGCGACGGTGGCGAGCGGCGGCGCCGACGTGGGGATCGGCGTCGAGGCCGCGGCAGCGCGCCACGGGCTCGCGTTCGTCCCGTTGCTCCGCGAGCGCTACCTCTTCGTCTGCCGCCGCGAGCGGCTCGACACGGCGGCGATCCGCGCCTTCCGGCGCGAGCTCGGCAGCGCGCGGACGCGGCAGGTGGTGGCGGGACTGCGCGGCTACGCGCTGGATGCGACCAATCCCGTATCGGTCCCGCGGTAGCTTGCGGGGACCTCGACCCTTCGCCCCTCGCGCGCCGGGCGAAATCGGCATGGAAGGCGTCGGTGTCACACGATGCCGGCACGTGCTGCGCCGCACCCTTCGCGTCACGCAGGATCAGGCCGCCGGCGGCGGTCTCGACGCAGCTGCGCCGCCCGCTCATCGTCAGCCGGAAATCCCGGAACGGCGCGGCGTCGGGAAAGCGGTGGCGGAAGGTGACGTTCGCGACAGCGCCGTTGCCGTGCAGCAGGGTGAGCACAGCGAGGCCCTCAACGGCGCGGCCGCGCTGCGCCGCGCTCGTCCAGCCCGTGACTTCCGCTACCGGGTTCCCGGCCAGCACGATCGCGAGATCGACGTAGTGCGCCGCGAGGTTGATCGCCGCGCCACCGCCGCTTTGCGCCGGATCGAGCATCCAGGCGTTGCGCCAGCGGTCGCAACGCGCGGGGGGGCGGCGATGAAGCGCACCGCGATCTCGTGCGGCGGGTTGTAGCGGGCGACCGCCATGAGGTGGCGGCCGAGTTCGGCGAGGCACTGCGCAAGGGTGCCGCGAGCGGCACGCCGGCGGCCCGTGCTTCTTCGCGCAGCGCCGCCACCTCGTCCGCCGTGCGGACGCACGGCTTTTCGAGCGCGTCGGGCCAGCGCGGCTCGCGCGTGCGTCGGCATGTCGCGGTGCGGACCGGAAACGAACGCGCAATCGAGCCCGACCGCCTTCAGGCGTGCGATCGCGCTCGCCTCAAGAGCCCTCGGGTCGAGTCCGCGCAGTTCGAGTTGCAGCAGCACGTTGCCGAGCACGGTGCGCCACTCGAGCAGCGAAGCTGCCTGGAAGACTATGCCGAAGCCGGTGTGCGGCCCATCGACCTTCGTGCCGGCGCTGGCGATCCGGCCGGTCGTGGCCGGGACCAGGCCGGCGACGGGGCGCATCAGCGTGCTCTTGCCGCATCCCGAAGGCCCGAGCAAGGCGATGAACTCGCCGTCGCGGACCTCGAGATCGACGCGGTCGAGGGCGTGCGCGTCCGCGCTCCCGCGACAGTGAGAATCCAGCGTCGCCAAACGCAAAGAGACGCTGGTTCTCCGCTTGTGCGGCTACGGCGGCAGGGCGCCGCTGTCCGTCCCGGCGTAGGTGGCGGCGACCAGCCAGTCGACGACGTATTGCATGGCCTGCGTGACGCTGTCGCCCAGTGCGCGGCGCTGCTCGAACAGCTTGATCTGGAAGTGCGCGCTGGTGCCTTCGTCGAGGAGCCGCCGGATGCGCGCGAGCGCGGGCTCGCAACCCAGGCGCGCGGCATCCTCGGCGATGTCGTCGAGCAGAGCGAGCACCACGGTGCGGCAGGCCATCGGCGGTTGGCCGTCGAGCGTCAGGAACTCCGCTTCCAGCCCGGAACGCTTTGCCCGCCAGCGATTCTCGTCGATCAGCCGGCGCGTGAACGGCGTCCATGCCGCGGCGGTCTCCGGATGGCGCACCATGCGACTGACCAGGCAGCGATAGAGCGACGCGATCGCCACGGCGTCCACGACGCGCGTGCAGACGTCGCAAATGCGAAGTTCCAGCGTCGGGTAGCGCAGCGCGGGCCGGATCGCCCACCAGAGGAAGCTTGCGTCCTTCGCCGCGCCGCCGGCGGCGAGCAGCTCGACGAATCGCGCGTACTCCGCCTCGTCCCGGAAGTGGTCCGGAATGCCGGTGCGGGGCCACTCGTCGTAGGCCGCCTGCCGATAGCTCATCAGTCCCGTGGGGCTGCGATTCCAGATCGGCGAGGACGTGCTGAGCGCGAGGAACGCCGGCAGCCACGGCATCACGCGATTCATCAGCTGCACGCGGTCCACCCCGGCGGGGACCGCGACGTGCACGTGCAGCCCGCAGAGCACGTTGCGCCGCCCGACGATCTGGAACAGGTCCATCAAGCCGCGGTAGCGTGCCTTGGGCGTCTCGGTCTGCTCGCCCCATGCGGCGATCGGTGGCGTGCCGGCGGCAAACAGCCGCAGGTCCTTCTCGATCGCGATCTCCGCCACGCCGCGGCGCAGCCGCGTCATCGTCTCCAGCGCCTGCGCATGATGGTCGAACACGGGCGACACGAGCTCGACCTGTGAGCGCAGGAGTTCCGGCGCGACCGCGTCGCCGAAGCGCCGGCGGCAGGCACGCAGGACCGAAGCCGGGACGTGTGTGGCAAGCGAGCGCGATTTCGGGTGCGCGAGGAAGAACTCTTCCTCAATCCCGAACGTGAAGGCGAAGTCGTCATGCATGGCAGGTTTGCGTCGGTTTGGAGGGCGATGCCACGTCGACTTCGCTCATCGTGGCCGCGCTCGGCGGGTCATGCAAGGCGCCGCCCGAAGAACGGGTAGGCCGGGTCGTGGTAGCCGAACGTGGACGCGTAGCCCGGCGTCACCAGCGAGTCGACGAGCTTCTCGTCCTCCTCCGACCACGGCGTGCCAGGACCGGAGAGGTAGTCGGTCCACTGCGCGAGCGTGCGCGGGCCGGCGATCACCGAGGTGACGATGCGATTGGCGAGCAGCCACGCGAGCGCGAACTGCGTAAGCGTGCGGCCGGTCGCCTCGGCGTGCGCGCGCAACTTCTCCGCGATCGCCAGCGACTCCGGTCGGTGCTCCGTCTCCATGTAGCGGCGGTCGGCGCGCCCGGCGCGCGAGTCCGCCGGCGCGCCGCCGCCGCCAACGTACTTGCCGGTGAGCACGCCGCGCGCGACCGGCGAGTACGGCGCGACGCCGATGCCGTAGTGGTCGCAGGCCGGCAGGATCTCGACCTCGGGCTGGCGGTTGAGCAGGTTGTAGTACGGCTGGCAGACGACCGGCCGCGGCACGCGCTGCGCGTCGCACTCGCGGACCACCTCGGCGATGCGCCAGCCGCGGAAGTTGGACACGCCGAAGTAGCGCACCTTGCCGCTGGCGATCAGCGCGCCCATCGCGGCGACGGTCTCGGCCATCGGCGTGACCTGGTCGTCCTTGTGCAGGTAGTAGACGTCGATCCAGTCGGTGCGTAGCCTTCGCAGGCTGTCGTCGCAGGCCATGAACATCCAGCGCCGCGACAGCCCCCCGTCGTGCGGGCGGCCCTGCAGCGGGTTCGCGACCTTGGTCGCGAGGATCCAGCGGCGGCGCTGCGCGCCGATCGCCTCGCCGACGATGCGCTCCGAGGCGCCGTTCGCGTAGGCGTCGGCGGTGTCGATGAAGTTGACCCCGGCGTCGAACGCGGAGTCGACGATGCGGCGCGACTCGGACGCATCCGTGCGGTCGCCGAACATCATCGTTCCGAGGCACAGCGGCGAGACCTCGAGGCCGGAGCGGCCGAGGCGTCGGTATTCGGGCAGGTTCATGGAGTCACTGCGGCTGCGCGCGCAGCCGCTCGAGGTTGGGAACCGGCAGCGCGCGCCGCAGGACCGTCTCGGCCAGCCACTCCGCCGAGCGGCGCGCCCGCGCGGCGACGGCCTCGGGCGGCATCTGCAGGTAGTCGTCGTTGTAGACGTCGAAGCTGTAGTTGCCGCAGTAGCCGAGCGAGTCGAGACGCGCGATGAACTGCGCGAGCAGTTCGCCGTGCGCGCCCTCGGCCGGAAACACGCGGAAGTGCGTCGCCGCCGCGGTCTGCTCCTCGGGCGTGCGCGCGTCCTGCCACATGTAGTCCGAGAGCTGCACGAGGAACGTCTGCGCGGGGTCGAGGATGTCGAGGTCGTCCAGCGGGACCCCCGTGGCGAGCACGTCGAAGGCGTCCACCGCGACACCGAGGTTCGGACTCTCCGCGCGCATCGCGAGGTCGGCCGCGGCGCGGAAGTCGCGCGCCGCGCGGCTCCACGGCTGGCCCTTGAACGCGACGCGGATGCCGAGCGGCACGGCCAGCGTGGCGAGCTTCGCGAGGTCGCGGCCGAGCGCGCCGGCGTCGACGCTCGCGTGCCGCGACGCCGACGCCTCGACGAGCAGCAGGCGGCCGCCGAGCGCGGCGCAGAGCTCGAGCATCGACTTCGCCACGTCGACCTTGTACGCGTGCATCGCGCCGTCGAGCCCCTCGAAATCGCGCAGCGCCTCGAGCCCAGTCACCTCGAGCCCGCTGCCGCGCACCGCGGCGATGCCGGCCGCGGTCCCTGCCGGGTGCGCGACGACGTCGGCGGCCGAGATCATCACCTGCGAGAAGCCCGCGTCGCGGATCGCCGCGAGCTTGGCCTCCAGCGGGCCCGCGAGCGACGCGGTGTCCATCCCGAAGTCGTGGAAGATCATCGGCGCGCTTCGCTCTTGACCAGCTCGAACATCACGCTGCCGACAAGCGGCTTGGTGAGCGCGCCGCGCTCGTTCGAGCGGACGCGCTCGGTGGCGAAGAACTCGATGCCGCGCTTCTCCAGCGCGGCGACCGCGGCCGGCACGTCCGGCGCGCCCAACCCGATGCGCTGGAGGTGCTCCTCCATCGGCGCGAAGCGCGCGGTGTCCTCGGGCTCGATCAGCTGCAGCAGGAACGTGCGGCACGGGCTCTCGAGCAGCAGGCCCTTGGGCATGATGCCGAAGTGCGTCTCCTCGGGCAGCTTGCGGAAGCCGAACAGCCGCGAGTAGAACTCGACCCAGTCCGCCGTGCGGTCGGGCCCGACGTACTGGACGATGCCGAAGAAGTGCAGGCCGGCGAGCGCGGGCGGGTGCGGGTCGACGGTGGGGATCGCGCGAAAGTCGATGTCGTAGATCGAGAACTCGTCGTAGCGGTCGACGAAGTAGATCAGGCTCTCGCCGACGCCGTGGATCGCGGGGATGTTGAGCTCCATCGCCTGCGCGCGCACCGGGATCTCCCACGCGCCGAGCTCGAGCGCGCGGCGGAACGCAGCCTGCGCGTCGCGCACGCGCAGCGCGAACGCGCTGATCACGGGGCGCTCGACCGGCTGCACGGTGCGCGGCACGTCGGCGGGCTGCGCGTTGACGATGACGTTGAGCGAGCCCTGGCGGTAGAGCTCCACCTCGCGCGACCGGTGCCGCGCCACCGGGCGGAAGCCCATGCGCTCGAGCACGCCCCCGAGCGCCTGCGGGCGCGAGGTGGCGAACTCGACGAACTCGATGCCGTCGATCCCGAGCGGATTCTGCGGTTCGGGGATCGCCTCGCGGCTGGTCGCGTCGGTCATCCGATGTCCTCGTGAAGGCTGCGGCGCTGCACGCGAACGATCATAGCGCAGACAACAGGTCAGGGCAGCAGCAGAGCCCCCAGCTCCAGCGCCGCCTGCTGCATCGGCCGCAGGTAGCGCTCGGCCATCTCCGCGTCGCTCATCAGCCGCCCCTGCACGATGACGTTGATGCCGGCGACGTAGTGCCCGCCGGCGTCGCGCACCGGCACCGCCAGCGTGCACAGCCGCGGCTCCATCAGCTGGCTCGCAAACGCGTAGCCCTTGTCGTGCGCCGCCTTCACGATGGCGCGCACCCGCGCGGGCGTGGTCGGCGTGTGCTCGGTGTACGGATGGAAGCGCGCGCGGGCGAGATAGGCGTCGAGGTCCTCGGGCGGCAGATGCGCGAGCAGCACGTGGCCGATGGACGTGCAGTAGGCGGGCAGGCGCCGGCCGACGTTGAGCGCCGGCGACATGATCCGCGAGGTGGTCGAGCGGGCGACATAGACGATCTCGTCGCCGTCGAGCATCGCGAGCGAGCAGGCCTCGTGCAGCGACTCGCCGAGGCGGTCGAGGATCGGCTGCGCTGCTACGGCCACCGGCGATGACGACAGGTAAGCGTGGCTGAACGAAAGCACGCGCGGGCGCAGGTAGAAGCGGCGCGCGTCGTCGACCGCGACGAAGCCGAGCTTGGCGAGCGTGTGCAGGCTGCGGCGCGCCGCGGCGCGGGGGATGCCGGTCAGGTGCGCGACCTGCGCGATCGACATGTGACGGCGCTTGTCCGACAACGAGAGCAGCACGGCGAGCCCGCGGGCAAGCGCGGTGACGAAGTCCGGGTCCTCGCCGTGCCTGTCGATCGTCTCCGCCGGCAGCGCGTGGTGGTCCGTCGCGGCAGGCGACGCGCGCGGGTTCGCAGAGGCGACTGTGTCGGCGGGAGCTTCGCTGGTGTCCATGGCGTACGGGCGCGGCGTCTCGCGGGAACGGGGCGCACCGAGACCCTTCGCGCGGCGCGGCCTTAGAACCAACGATACCCGAACTTCGGCGGCCGGTGTATTTGTTGGGCGATACGCGCACGCTTCGTCGTATAGCGCCCTTGACCCGAGATGCCCGGACTCCTATCGTCCCGGCAAGAAGCTGCCCGCGCGGCGGCCCACCCGGAGTATTCCCGCCAGGACGAACCCGATGGCCACCCCCGACGAACCGAAGAAGGGCATCACCCCCGAGCAGCAAGCCGAACTGGACGAGTGTTTCGTCCGGGCGCGCAAGGCGCTCGCAATCATCGAGACCTACGATCAGGCGCGCGTCGACCGCCTGTGCCAGGCCGTGGCCTGGGCGGTGGCGAACAAGACGACGTTCACGCGGCTGGTCGACATGGGCATCGAGGAGTCGGGGCTGGGCGATCCCGACAGCCGCATGGGCAAGCGGATGAAGATCCGCGGCGTGCTGCGCGACGCGCTGCGCCAGAAGAGCGTGGGCGTCATCGAGGAGATCCCCGAGAAGGGCATCGTCAAGTACGGCAAGCCGGTCGGCGTCATCGCGTGCATCGTGCCGACGACGAATCCCGACCTGACGCCGGCCGGCAACGCGATCTACGCGATCAAGGCGCGCAATTGCGTGATCTTCTCGCCGCACCCGCGCTCGAAGAAGACGTCTTACGAGACGGTGCGCCTGATGCGCGAGGCGCTCGCGCGCGAGGGCGCGCCCGCCGACATCCTGCAGTGCCTCACGAAGGTCAACATCCCGATGTCGCAGGCGCTGATGGCGCGCGCCGACCTCATCATCGCGACCGGCGGCCAGCCGATGGTCCGCGCGGCCTACAGCTCGGGAACGCCGGCCTACGGCGTGGGCGCGGGCAACTCCACGATGATCATCGACGAGACCGCGAACATCGAGGAGGCGGCGCGCAACACGCGGCTCTCCAAGACCTCCGACTACGGCTCGGGGTGCTCGGCCGACGGCAACCTGATCATCCAGGCGTCGATCTTCGACAAGCTCGTCGCCCAGTTGCAGAAGGAAGGCGGCCACCTCGCCACGCCGGAGCAGAAGGCGATGCTGCGCAAGGCGATGTGGGACGCCGAGGGCCACCGCACGCCGGACACCGTGGCGATCGCGCCGCAGCAGCTCGCGAAGATCGCCGGCTTCGAGATCCCCGCGGACCGCAGGTTCCTCATGGTCCACGGCGACGGCATCGGCAAGGAGCACGCGTACTCCGGCGAAAAGCTGACCACGCTGCTCGCGCTCTACAAGTACGAGTCGTTCGACCAGGCGCTGGAGATGATGCGCGGCATCTACGAGGTCGGCGGCAAGGGCCACTCCTGCGGCATCTACTCGTTCGACAACGACCACATCCACCGCCTCGCGATGGCCGCGCCGGTGTCGCGGATCATGGTCCGCCAGCCGCAGTCGAAGGCGAACGCCGGCGCGTTCAACAACGGCATGCCCATGACCTCGAGCCTCGGCTGCGGAACGTGGGGCGGCAACATCGTCTCGGAGAACGTCCACCTCAAGCACTACATGAACACGACGTGGGTTTCGGTGCCGATCAAGGAGGACAAGCCCTCCGACGAGGAGCTCTTCGGCGACTTCTACGACCCCGCGCTGGAAGGCATCGTCGAGACTATTACGACGTGACTCACCGGAGCCGCTCCCGACCCGCCGCACTCGTCGCCCCCGCCCATGCGGGGACCCAGTGTCTTGCGGAACGGCGCTGGATTCCCGCCTGCGCGGGATTGACGCTGAAACTGCCGACACCATGACCGAACGGACCGCCGACCAGACGATCGCCGACGCCTCCGCGTGGTGGGACACGTCGATCATCGACATCCACCCGGGGCAGATCGACATCCGCGGCTACCCGGTCGAGCAGCTGATCGGCCGCGTGCGCTTCCCCGAGATGATCTGGCTGATGCTGCGGGGCGAGCTGCCCGCGCCCGACCAGGCGGAGCTGCTCGAGGCCGCGCTGGTGCCGGGCGTGGACCACGGCCCGCACGCGCCGTCGATCGCGATCTCGCGCATGGCGGTGACCTGCGGCCTGCCGGTCAACGGCGCGATGGCCTCGGCGATCAACGTGCTCGACGACATCCACGGCGGCGCCGGCCAGCAGTGCATGGAGCGCTATCGCGAGATCGACGCGCTCGCGGGTCCCGACGGCGACCTCGTCGCGGCGGCGGCCTCCGTGCTCGCGAAGCACCGCGCCGAAGGCGAGAAGATCATGCCCGGCTTCGGCCACCGCTTCCACCCGGTCGATCCGCGCGTCGCGCCGCTGTACGCACTGCTGCAGCGTGCTCAGGCCGCGGGCGCGATCGGCGGCCGCTACGCGCGCATCGGCCGCGCCGTCGAGGAAGCCCTGAAGGCGCACAAGGGCAAGCTGATCCCGATGAACATCGACGGCATCACCGCCGTGATCTTCTGCGAGCTGGGCTTCGAGCCGGAGCTCGGCCGCGGCCTCTTCATCCTCTCGCGCTCGGTCGGCATCCTCGCCCATGCGTGGGAGCAGAAGCAGCGCGGCCGCCGGATCATGGGGCCGATGCCGCCCGCCATCCCGTTCAAGTACAGCGGCCCGGCGCGGCGCGACCTGCCCGATGCGTTCGCGATGCGCGGTGCGACCAAGCGAGATTAGGATGAAACGACCCCCACGCTCACTTCGTTCGCTGCCCCCGGAGGGGGCGGGTCAGTCCCTCGGGACGGCCCATCGGAACTGACATGCCCGACGACACCAAGACCACCCGCCCCGCCGGCCACGTCGCGACGCGCGACACCGTCGCCAACCAGCTGGTCCGCTATCTCGAGGCGCGCGGAGTGAAGCACGTGTTCGGCCTGTGCGGCCACACGAACATCGCCGTGCTGGCCGCGCTGTCGAAGAGCACGAAGATCACGTTCGTGAACACGCGCCACGAGCAGATCGCCGCGCACATGGCCGACGGCTACGCGCGCGCCTCGGGCGGGACGTCGGTGCTGCTGTCGCACCTGTCGCCCGGCCTCACGAATGCGGCGACCGGCGTGGCCAACGCCGCGCTGGACTCGATCCCGATGGTGGTGATCGCCGGCGACGTGCCGACGCACTATTTCGGCAAGCATCCGCACCAGGAAGTGAACCTGCACGCCGACGCTTCGCAGTACGAGATCTACCGGCCGTTCGTCAAGCGTGCGTGGCGCGTCGACTCGCCGGACCTGTTCCCCGAGATCATCGAGAAGGCGTTCGCGCTCGCCGAGAGCGGGCGTCCGGGCCCGGTGCTGGTCGACGTGCCGATGGACGTCTTCAGCCGCGATGTCGACGTCGCGCGCTTCGAGCGGCTGCGGCTCAACTCCAAGGCGCTCGCGAAGCCCTCGCTGGACGAGGCGACCGCGACCGCGATCGTGCGCAAGCTGCTGGAGGCGAAGCGGCCGGTGCTCTACGCCGGCGGCGGCGTCATGCTCGCCCACGCCACGCGCGAGCTCGCCGAGCTCGTCGACCACCTGCAGCTGCCGGTCGCGCACACGCTGATGGGCAAGGGCGCGCTGCCCGACGACCACCCGCTGGTGCTCGGCATGACGGGCTTCTGGGGCACGAAGTTCATCAACGAGAAGACGCGCGGCGCCGACTGGATCCTCGGCGTCGGCACCCGGTTCTCCGAGGCGGACTGCAGCTCGTGGGAGTCGGAGTACACGTTCAGCTTCCCGCCCTCGAAGCTCATCCACATCGACATCGACCCTGCCGAGATCGGCCGCAACTACCCGGTCGAGATCGGCGCGGTCGCCGATCTCAAGCAGGCGCTTGCTGCGCTGACCCGCGCCGCGAAGGCGCTGGCGCCGCAGGGCGTGAAGCGCCCCGAGGCGGTCGCGGAGATCGCCGCCGCGCGCAAGGCCTTCGTCGCCGGCAACCTGGCGCACGCGACGAGCGCCGCGTGGCCCATGCGCCCCGAGCGCATCCTGGCCGACGTGCGCGCGGCGCTGCCGCGCGACGCGCTCATCACCACCGACGTGGGCTGGAACAAGAACGGCGTCGGGCAGCAGTTCCCCATCCTCGAGCCGGGCACGATCTTCACCCCCGGCGGGTACGCGACGATGGGCTTCGGCGCGCCGGCGGCGCTCGGTGCCAAGGTCGCGCGGCCCGACCGCGTCGTCGTCGCGCTGGTGGGCGACGGCGGCTTCGGGCAGAACCCGGCGATGCTCGCCACGGCGTTCGAGGCGGACATCGCCGTGGTGTGGGTGATCATGAACAACTTCGCGTTCGGGACGATCGCCGGGCTCGAGAAGGCCCACTTCGGCACCACGTTCGCCACGGTGTTCGAGAAGGACGGCAAGCCGTACTCGCCCGACTACGCGGCGATCGCGCGCGCCTACGGCGTCGACGGGGTGAAGGTACGCTCGGCCGCCGAGTTCCGGCCCGCGCTCGAGAAGGCGATCAAGTCGGGCAAGCCGGTGGTGATCGACGTCGAGATGCAGAACGAACCGGTGCCCACCGCCGGGCACTGGAACATCATGGACATCTATTCGCCGGGCCGGAAGGTGCACCACGTGGCGACCGGCACGCCGGCCAAGTCCTGATCCGCACGCAAGGGAGACGACGGCATGAAGCACGACTACGCGCTCGCCCACCTGACGGTCCTGTCGCTCACGCCGCCGCAGGTGATCGACGCTGCGGCGCGCGCCGGCTACGCGTACGCCAGCCTGCGCGTGACGCGCGTGACGCCCGCCGAGCCGCTCTACGACCTCGGCCGCGATCGCGCGCTGATGCGCGAGACGAAGGCGCGCATGGCCGCGACCGGAGTGCGCGTCCACGACGTCGAGCTGTTCCGCATGGACCCGACGCTCGAGCCCGAGCACTTCGCCGCCGAGCTCGACGCGACCGCGGAGCTGGGCGCGAAGCACATCATCTGCCAGCTGCCCGACCCCGACCGCGCTCGCGCCGATGCGCGCTTCGCCCGGCTGTGCGACATGGCGAAGCCGCTCGGCATCTTCGTGAGCCTCGAGTTCCCGCACTGGACCGAGACGGGAAACCTGACCGAAGCAGCGCGCGTCGTGCGCGCGGCGGGCAAGGACAACGGCGGCATCCTCATCGACATGCTGCACATGGGCCGATCGAACTCGAGCGCCGCGGAGCTGGCGCGGCTGCCGCGCGAGTGGTTCCGCTTCGCGCACGTCTGCGACGCCGACGCGCGCTGCCCCGACACGATGGAGGGCATCATCCGCACCGCCCGCGACGAGCGCTGCTTCCCCGGCGAGGGGACGATCGACGTGAAGGGCATCCTCGCCGCGCTGCCGCCGGACATCCCGTACTCGCTGGAGATCCCGCGCATGACGCTCACGCACGCCGTCGGCCCCTACGAGGTCGCGCGGCTCGCGGTGCTGGCGTGCCGCGCCGAGCTCGACGGGGAGCGCTGGCAGCCCGCGCAGGCGGCGGCCCGGGGGCGCAGCGCCAGGCCCGCCCGCGTGTCCGCGTGACGGCTGCGGAGCGGCGGACGCCATGATCGACGGCAACACGCTGGTCGTCGCGCACATCGGCTATCCGACGTCGTCGTTCAAGGCGCCGCTGATCTACAACCCCTGGTTCGAGCGCAAGGGCATCAACGCCGTCGTGGTGCCCATGGCGGTGAAGGCGGAGGACTATGCCGCCGTGCTGCCGGCGCTCGCGCGGCTCACCAACTTCCGCGGCGCGCTGGTCACGATGCCGCACAAGGTCGCGACCGTGGCGATGCTCGACGAGGCGAGCACGATGGTGCAGATCGCCGGCTCGTGCAACGCGCTGCTCAAGCGTCCCGACGGCTCGCTCGCCGGCGACATGTTCGACGGCGTCGGCTTCACGCGCGCGCTGGCGCGGAAGGGCTTCCGCACCCGCGGCGCGCGCTGTCTCGTCGTCGGCGCCGGCGGCGTGGGCTGTGCCATCGTCGCATCGCTGGCGGCGGAGGGCGCCGGCCTGATCGGGCTCTTCGACGTCGACCGGGACGCGGCCGAAGGGTTGGCGGCGCGCGTGCGCGCGCACCACCCCGGCGCGGCGATCCGGCTCGCGTCCAACGACCCTGCGGGCTACGACCTCGTGGTGAACGCGACGCCGCTGGGCATGAAGGCCGGCGATCCGCTGCCGTTCGACCCTGCGCGCGTCGCGCCGACGACGTTCGTGGGCGAGGTGGTCATGAAGCAGGAGATCACCCCGCTGCTGGCGGCGGCGCGCGCGCGCGGATGTCGCTTCCTGGTGGGCACGGACATGCTCTACGAGATGATCCCCGCCTATCTCGAGTTCTTCGGCTTCGGGACGGCCTCGCCGGAGGAGCTGAGGGCGGTCTCTCGGGTTCCGCACGAGGCTCCCGCCGAGGCGGGGGCATAGCGCGGCCGCCCGTTGGGCGGTACGCTTCGCGGTTTCCAGATCGGTCGGCAAACCGACACCCGGCGCCGGGGCACGGCGGAGCAGCGCAATCGAGGAGGAGCAGATGATCAAGGGATGGAGAAGGGGGGCGCTTGCGCTCGCCATGCTGTGCGCGCCGGCGCTGGCCGCCGCGCAGGGCAGCGTCAAGATCGCGGGCCTGGTCGAGCTGTCCGGGCCGGGCACGACGTCGGGCACGAACTTCGACGAAGGCGCGAAGCTCGCCGTCAAGGAGATCAACGCGGCCGGCGGCATCCTCGGCCGCAAGATCGACTACACGAGCAGCGACACCCAGTCGCAGCCGCAGATCGCCAAGGCGCTCGCGCAGAAGGCGATCGACGACGACGCCTACGTCGTGCTCGGGCCGGTGTTCTCGGGCTCGGTGCTGGTGTCCATGCTGGAGACGCGCCGCGCCGAGGTGCCGAACTTCACCGGCGGCGAGGCCGCGGCGATCACGATGCAGGGCAACCCGTACATCTTCCGCACGTCGTTCACGCAGGCCAACGCGATGCCCAAGGTGGCGCGCTACCTCAAGGACAACGTGAAGGCGAAGACGATCGCGATGATCTGGGTGAACAACGACTTCGGCAAGGGCGGCCGCGACGTCATGATGAAGTCGCTCGACGCCGCCGGCATCAAGGTCGTCGCCGACATCTCCACCGACCAGGGTCAGGTCGACTTCTCCGGGCCCGTGCTGCGCGCCAAGCAGGCCAACGCCGACGCGCTGTTCCTCTACGTGAACGAGGAGGAGTCGGCGCGCGCGCTGCGCGAGCTGCGCAAGCAGGGTTACGACAAGCCGATGATCGGCGAGACGACGCTCACCGGACAGAAGGTGATCGAGCTCGCCGGCGAGGCGGCCAACGGCGCCATCGCGCACGTCGGCCTCACCGCGGACGCGCCGATCCCCAGCGTGAAGGCGTTCGACGAGAAGTTCCAGAAGGAGTGGAAGCACAAGGCCGACCACAACGGGCTCAAGGGCTACACGGCCGTCTACGTCGTCAAGGCGATCACCGAGCGCGTCGGCAAGTTCGACCGCAAGGCGTTCGCGGCCGCGATGAAGGGCGCGCGGATCTCGGCGAAGGAGCACCCCGGCGTGCTGATGGACGTGGCCTTCGACCAGAACGGCGACGTCGACCGGGAGAGCTTCATGACGCGCGTGGAGAACGGCAAGCAGGTGGTGTTCGCCGTGCTGCCGCCGAACGCGGCGAAGTAGCCGCGCCGTGGCGGGCGCCCCGACTCCGCCCGGAGCATCCCCGCACGCGTTCGGCGTCGCGGGGCTGCTCGGCTGGCCGGTCGCGCACTCGCGCTCGCCGGTCATCCACAACTTCTGGCTGCGCGAGCACGGCATCCCCGGCCGCTACGTGCTGTTCCCGGTGCCGCCCGAGCGCGTGGGCGACGCGCTGCGCGGCCTGTCCGCGCTCTCGCTGCGCGGCTGCAACGTCACCACGCCGCACAAACAGGCGGTGATGCCGTTCGTCGAGCACGTCGACCCGCTCGCGCGGCGGATCGGCGCGGTCAACACCATCGTCGTCCGGCCCGACGGCTCGCTCGCCGGCTTCAACAACGACGGCAACGGGTTCATCCAGAGCGTGCGCGACACGAAGCCAGGCTGGCGGCCGGACAGCGGGCCGATCGTCGTCGTCGGGGCCGGCGCCGCGGGTCGCGCCATCGTCGCAAGCCTCGCCGACCAGGGCGCGCGAGAGATCCGGCTGGTCAACCGCACCGACGCGCGGGCGAGCGCGCTCGCGGAGGAATTCGGCCCGCCGGTGCGCGCCCATCCGTGGGTCGAGCGCGCCGGGGTGCTCGCCGGCGCGGCGCTGCTCGTGAACGCGACCGACCGCGGCATGGCGGGGAAGGGCCCGCTCGACCTCGATCTCGCGCTGCTTCCGGCCGAGGCCGTCGTCGGCGACATCATCTACACGCCGCCGGTGACGCCGCTGCTCGCGGCGGCACGCCAGCGCGGCCACCCGACGGTGAACGGGCTGGGGCTGCTGCTGAACCAGGCGCGCCCGGCATTCCACGCGTGGTTCGGCGTGATGCCCGCGATCGGCCCGGACCTCGTCCGGGCGATCGAGGCGACGTTCTAGGACGAGGCGGGACGTGCTGCGACTGCGCGCAGCGGACGCGACCCGCCCCTCACGCGCCCTGCCGGTGTCGCAGCAGCGCGGCGATCCCCAGCGCCGCGACTTCCTCGTCCTCGGTGTCGGTGAGGCCGCTCACCGCGACGCTGCCGGCGACCACGCCGTCGATCGTCACCGGCATGCCGCCGCCGAAGCCGACGTAGCGCGGATCGCCGTAGAACGCGATGTCCGTGCCGTTGTCGCGGATGCGCTGTCCGAGCGCTCGCGTGGTGCGCTGCATGCGCGCGGCGGTGTAGGCCTTGTTCGACGCCACGCCGATCGACGAGAGCGGCGCGCCGTCGAGGCGCAGCAGCACGACGAGCTCGCCGTGCGCGTCGGCCACCGCGATCACCGCGGTCTGGCCCCGGCGTGCGAGCTCGGCGCGGATCGCGTCGACGCAGGCGAGGGCTTCGGCGTGGCCGAGGACGGGAACGGTCTTCATCGCGAGGCTCCGTTGGACTGGCGTGGCGCGGGCGCGCCGCGCGGCCCGGGCAGCGAAGTCTAATACGAGCCGAGCAGGGGAGGCGATCGATGGGAGAGCTCGTCCAGCTCGTGGTGTCGGGGGTGGCGACCGGCGCCATCTACTCGCTTGCCGCGCTCGGCTTCACGCTGCTGTGGCAGGCGTCGGGGACGATCAACTTCGCGCAGGGCGAGTTCGTGATGCTGCCGGCGTTCGCGATGCTCTTCTGCGTGCTCGCCGGCATGCCGCTGTGGCTCGGCGTCCTCGCGGCCTGCGCCGCGGCGATGATCGTGCTGGGCTGGGGCTTCAAGCGGTTGATCGTCGACCCGCTGATCCGCCACGGCGTCATCCCGCTGGTGATCGCCACGCTGGGGCTGTCGACGTTCCTGAAGACGACGGTCCGCGCCGGCTACAGCGCGGAGGCGCACCAGTTCGGCAGCCCTTTCCCCGGCGGCGTTTTCCGGATCGCGGGCATCAACGTCTCCTGGGCCGACGTCGGCACCCTGCTCGTCGCCGGCATCATCGTCATCGCCTTGCAGACCTTCGTCACGCGCACGGTGACCGGACGGGCGATGCAGGCAGTCGCGCAGAACACCGAGGCCGCGCGCGTGCTCGGCATCGACGTGAAGCGCATGGTCCTCTACACGTTCCTGATCAACGCCGTGCTCGCGGTCGTGGCCGCCTTGCTGATCACCCCGACGTACCTCGCCAAGTTCGACATGGGCGACTCGATCGGCCTCAAGGCGTTCCTCGCCGCGATCATCGGCGGCTTCAACCAGACGCGCGGGGCGCTGCTCGGCGGGGTGCTGATCGGCGTGCTGGAGAACCTGGTGGGCTTCTACGTCTCGCCCGCGTACAAGGAGGGGGTGGCGCTGATGCTGTTCCTCGGCGTCATCCTCGTGCGTCCGGAGGGGCTGCTCGGCAAGGTCGAGGAGCGCAAGGTATGAAGGCGGGGATCAAGCTCGTGCTGCTCGGCGCGGCGATCCTCGCGCTGGCGGCCTCCGCGCTGTACCTCAAGCGCAGCGACGTCTACCTGCTCTCGCTGTACGCCGTCTACCTGATGGCGACCTTCGGCCTCAACCTGACGGTCGGCTACGCGGGGCAGATGTCGCTGGGCCAGGCGGCGTTCTTCGGCATCGGCGCGTACGTCGCCGCGATCCTGCTCAAGCTCGGCTGGCCGTTCCTGCTCGTGCTGCTGGTCGCGGCCGTGGTGTGCTTCCTCGTGGGCCTCGCGCTGGGCTTCCCGGCGCTGCGCGTGCAGCACCACTACCTCGCCTTCGCCACGCTCGGCTTCAACGTGCTCGTCTACCTCGTGATGCGCAACGAGGAGAAGATCACCGGCGGCACCTACGGCATCTCGGCGATTCCCCGGCCGACGATCCTCGGCGTCGACCTCAACGGCCACGTCGCCTACTACTGGTTCACGCTGGGGTCGCTCGTCGCGCTCGGCGCCCTGCTGTGGTGGCTGCTGCGCTCGCCCTGGGGACGCGCGTTCGCGGCGCTGCGCGACAACCCGATCCGCGCCGAGAGCCTCGGCATCAACATCACCGCGTACACGCTGCTCGCGTTCGCCATCGGCGCGGCCTGCGCCGGCGTGGGCGGCGTGTACTTCGCCTCGCTGGTCGAGTTCATCGAGCCGGGGCCGTTCCACTTCTCCACCTCGCTGATGATGCTGCTGGCGGTGATCGTCGGCGGGCAGGGCCGCTTCTTCGGCCCGGTGGTCGGCACGATCGTCATCATCCTGGTCCCCGAGCTGCTGCGCAGCTCCAGCGCGCCGTGGCTCAAGTTCATGCAGGTGTGGTACCTCGCCGTGTTCGGCGTCGGAGTCGTGCTGCTGATGGTCTGGCTGCCGGGCGGCCTGCTGTCGATTCCCGAGCGGTTCGCGCGCAAGGCGGGCAAGCCATGAGCGCCGCCGAGCGCTTCCTCGAGGTCCGCGACGTCGTCAAGCACTACGGCGCGATCCGCGCCGTCGACGGCGTCACGTTCACGCTCGCGCCCGGCGAGATCGTCGGCGTCATCGGCCCGAACGGGTCGGGCAAGACCACGCTCTTCAACAGCATCCTCGGGCAGATACGGCCGACGTCAGGCTCGGTCGCTTTTCGCGGCGAGGACGTCACCGGCATGGCGCCGCTCGAGCTGGCCCGGCGCGGCGTGGGGCGCACGTTCCAGACGCTGCAGGTGTTCGGGCAGCTCTCGGTGCGCGACAACCTGATCGCCGCCGCGCAGGAGTTCCAGGGCTCGATGATCCGGCGCATGTTCGCCGCGCCGGACGCGGGCGTGGGCCGGCGCGCCGACGAGATGATCGAGCTCTTCCGCCTCGGGCACGTCGCCGACCTCAAGGCCGGGACGCTCTCCTACGGCCAGCAGAAGCTCATCGACATCGCGATGGCGTTCATGCCCGCGCCGCGGCTCGTGCTGCTCGACGAGCCGTGCGCGGGCGTCAACCCGAGCCTCGTCGAAGAGCTGCGCGAGCTGCTGGTGACGCTCAACCGCACGCAGGGCGGCAGCTTCGTGGTGATCGAGCACAACATGGACTTCATCATGAAGCTCTGCCCGCACGTCATCTGCATGGTCGAGGGCAAGGTGCTCGCCGAGGGCGTGCCCGCCGAGGTGCAGGCGAACCGCGCCGTCCTCGAAGCGTATTTGGGCAATTGAGATGAGTGCGCCGATCATCGAGTTCGACAAGGTCGTGGCCGGCTACTCGCCCAGCCTCACGATCCTCAACGAGACGACGCTCGACGCGCGCGAACGCGAGATCACGCTGCTGATCGGGCCCAACGGCGCCGGCAAGTCGACGGTGCTCAAGACGCTCTTCGGCATCCTGGTGCCGCGTGCAGGCGAGGTGCGCTTCCGGGGCGAGCGCATCAACGGGCGCACGCCGCGCTCGCTCCTGGCCGAAGGCATCGCGTTCGTGCCGCAGGGGCGCAACCTGTTCCCGTCGCTTTCCGTGCGGCACAACCTCGAGCTCGGCGGCATCACGCTCCCGCGCGGCGAACTGCCGGCGCGCATCGAGGAGGTGCTGGAGCGCTTCCCGCGCATCCGCCAGCGCATCGACAACCAGGCCTCGACGATGTCCGGCGGCGAGCAGAAGCAGCTCGAGATCGGGCGGGCGCTCCTGCTGCGCCCGCGCGTGCTGCTGATCGACGAGCCCTCGATCGGGCTGTCGCCGGTGCTGGTGCGCGACGTGATGACGCTGCTGCGCCAGCTCGCCGACGGCGGCACGACGATCCTCATGGTCGAGCAGAACGTGCGCACGGCGCTCAAGTATGCCGACCGCGCGCTGGTGCTCGAGATGGGGCGGCTCGCGCTCGACCGCCCCGCCGCCGAGCTGCTCGGCGTCCCCGACCTCAACAGGCTGTTCCTCGGCGGGCACGCGACGCACGGCGGCGAGAAACGCACCGCCTGACCGGCGCCGGGCGGCGGGCGTGCGCGGCCGCGGACAGCGACGCGCGCGCGGCGCGCAGCCAGTGGCGGCCGGCGTCCTGGGGATGGCGCGCGCGCCGCATTGCGATGTGCAACGCTGAAAGTTCAATCCATTGCATGGACAAGAGGCGCCTGCGGTCGCTAGGCTTGGCGCCGATGAACGCGAAGCGCCACTCCGGGCCCCCGGCCCTCCTCGCAAGGACACCAGGATGAGGATCTGCATGCTCGGTGCCGGCGCGCTCGGCAGCGCGATCGGCGGGACGCTCGCCGAAGGCGGCCACGACGTCGTGCTGGTCGACGCCTGGCCCGCGCACGTCGAAGCCATCAACACGAAAGGGCTGTCGTTGCGCGAGGGCGGCGTCGACCGCACGGTGCGCGTTCGCGCGCAGACCTCGGCCGAGGACCTCGGCGCGGTCGACCTCGTCATCGTGCTGGTCAAGTCGTACCACACGCGCGCGGCGATGGAGGCCGCGCGTAGCCTCGTCGGTCCCGACACCGTCGCGATGTCGCTGCAGAACGGGCTCGGCCACGAGGACATCCTGATCGAGGTGCTCGGGCGCGGGCGCGTGATGGCGGGCAAGACGTACACGGGCGGCGTGGTGCTGGGGCCGGGCCACGTGATCGCCGGCGTGAAGGGGAAGCACACGATCATCGGCGAGCTGGACGGGCACGAGAGCCCGCGCGCGCAGCGGATCGCAGCGGCGCTGTCGGCGGCGGGCGTGGCGACGACGGTCAGCCCCAACATCCTCGGCACGATGTGGGACAAGCTGCTGATCAACGTGGGCACGGGTGCGCTCGCCGGCATCACGCGCCTGACCTACGGCGACCTCTATGCCGTTCCCGAAGTCGAAGCGACCGCGCTCGCGGCGATCCGGGAGGCGATCGACTGCGCGAAGGCGCTCGGTATTCCGCTGACCAGCGCGAATCCGAAGGATGCGTGGCTGCTCGCGAAGGAAGGATTGCCGCCTGAATTCAAGACGTCGATGCTGCAGAGCCTCGAAAAAAGCCTGCCCACCGAGATCGACTTCATCAATGGCGCGGTCGTGCGCGCCGGCGCGCGTTGCGGCGTGGCCACGCCGGTCAACGCGACGCTGGTCGCCTGCATCAAGGGCGTCGAGCGCGGGCAAGCCGGGCAGGGCAAGAAGCTGCCGGGAGCGTCGACGTGACCGCCGCGCCGCGCTCCTACGTCGAGCACGTCGCCGTGCGGGTGAAGGACATCCACTGGCACGTCCGCTTCTTCCGCGAGGTGCTGGGCATGACCGTGCGCGAGATCGAGGGCAGCGCGGATGCGCCGCGACAGCTGTGGACGCTCGGCGGCATGCAGCTCATGTCGGACCCGTCGTTCGCCGGTCCCGAGGGGCGGCTCGCACACCTCGGCGTGATGACCGAGGATCTCGAGGCCGTGTTGGAGCGCGCCTGTGCCTGGGACGGGGTGAAGGCCCTGCCGCAGGGACGCAACTGGCTCGAGTTGCCCGACGGGCTGTGCGTCGAAGTGATCCAGGCCAAGGGCGACGCGGTGGCGCGCGCGCTGGCCATCGATCCCCGCAAGTGAACGGAAGAACGACGATGACCATCGAAAAGTACTGGGACGATGCCAGGGTCGGCGACGAGGCGGTCACGCCGTCCGTCACTGTCACCGGGGCGATGATCGACACCTACGCCGAGCTCACCGGTGACCGCACGCCGATCCACGTCGACGAGGACTATGCGCGGAAGTCGCACTTCGGTATGCGCGTCGCCCACGGCCTGCTCGGGCTCTCCATCGCCGACGGCCTCAAGTGCCAGGCCGAGTACCGCTTTCTGCCCGGCATGTCGCTCGGCTGGACGTGGGATTTCAAGCTGCCCATCAGGATCGGCGACACGCTGCACGTGCGCTTCCGCGTCGGCTCGATGCGACCGACGAAGCGGCCCGGCTGGGGCATCGTCACGCTGCCCTCCGAGCTCGTCAACCAGAACGGCGAGGTCGTCCAGCTCGGCGAGCACAAGCTGATGATCCCGCGCCGCCCCGACGCTCGCTGAGCCCTCGAGTTCCGTTCCACTCCGGAGATCCGATGTCAACGCAACCCCTGCCGCTGGCCGGCATCCGCGTGGTCGACTACACGCACTTCCTGGCCGGCCCCTATCTCTCGCGCTGTCTCGCGGGGCTGGGCGCCGACGTGATCAAGGTCGAGCGCCCGAAGGCGGGCGACGCCGGCCGCGTGCACGCCTGGATCGCGGGTCCGGGCCAGAGCGGCTACTTCCTGCAGCAGAACATGGGCAAGCGAGGGCTGTGCGTCAACGTGAAGGACCCGCGCGGTCTCGACCTCCTGCACAAGCTCGTCAGCAGCGCCGACGTGTTCGTGGAGAACTACCGTCCCGGCGCGCTCGACAAGCTCGGCCTCGGCTACCAGCAACTCGCCGCGCTCAATCCGCGACTCGTCTACTGCTCGGTGTCGGCCTACGGACACACCGGTCCCGACTCGGAGCGTCCCGGCTTCGGCCTGATCGCGGAGGCGCGCAGCGGCGCGATGGACCTGATCGGCGTGCCGGGCGAGCCGCCGCCGCTGTTCCGCATGCCGCTCGCCGACATGTACGCCGGCATCCACGGCGTGGCCGGCGTGTGCGCCGCGCTTCTCGGGCGCGCGGGCAGCGGCAAGGGCCGCCACGTCGACATCGCGCTCTACGACTGCATGGTCGGCATGCACGACTACGCGGTGCAGTGCTACACGATGAGCGTCGGCAAGGAGATCCCCAGGCGTTCCGGCCACGACCTGCCGCAGTCGACCGTCTACGGCGTGTTCCCCGCGCGCGACGGCGACCTCGTGATCGCCGCGCAGGTCGAGGATGCCTGGCTGCGGCTCGCGAAGCTGATCGGCGGCGATGCGCTGGCGGCCGATCCGCGCTTCCACGGCACCGAGAACCGCAACGCAAACCGGCTCGAGGCGCTCGCGCGCGTGAAGGCCTGGACGCAGGACCGCACGGTGGCGCAGTGCGTCGAGGCGCTCGACGCGGCGGAAGTGCCGTGCTCGAAGGTGGCGCGCATCGACGAGGTCATCGCCGACCCGCAGATCCGGGCGCGCAACATGATCGTCGAGCAGGAGCACCCGGTGATGGGCAAGGTGCGGCTCGCCAACATACCGTTCAAGTTCTCCGACTGCGATGCGACGCCGCGGCGCGTGGCGCCGCTGATGGGCCAGCACAATCGCGAGGTCGCCGCCGAGCTCGGCTTTGGCGACGCGGAGATCGAGGCGATGGTGCGCGACGGGGTACTCTATGCGGAAGCGGCCGTGGACCGGCTGCCGCAGCCAGCGAGGAGCGCGTGACGGACCGGTATGGACTGGTGGGCAAGCCGCTCGGGCAGTCGAAGTCGCCGATCGTGCACGGCGCCTTCGCGCGCCAGACCGCGCAGGACCTGACCTACGAGCTGATCGAGGCGGATGCGTTCGCGCCGGCCGTCGACCGCTTTCGCGCCGAGGGCGGGCGCGGCATCAACGTGACCAAGCCCTTCAAGCTCGACGCGTTCGCGTACGCGACAGAATGTCGCGAGCGCGCCCGGCTCGCGGGCGCGGTCAACTGCGTGAAGTTCGAAGGCGACCGGGCGATCGCCGAGAACTACGACGGCGTGGGGCTCGCCAACGACATCCAGCGCAACCAGGGCTTCCCGATGAAGGGAAAGCGCGTGCTGGTGCTGGGCGCCGGAGGCGCTGCCCGCGGCGCGATGCTGCCGTTCCTGCAGGCGGAGCCGAAGCTCCTGTTCGTCGCCAATCGCACGGTGGCAAAGGCCACCCGGCTCGGCGAGGAATTCGGCCGCCACGGCAACGTGGTCACCGGCGGCTACCCCGACCTCGGGGACGAGGCGTTCGACGTGGTGGTCAATGCGACCTCGTGCAGCATGACGGGCGAACTGCCCCCGGTGGGCGCGGCGCAGTTCGGCAAGGACTGCCTTGCCTATGACCTGGTCTACGGCAAGGGTCTGACGCCGTTCCTGCGCCTCGCGAGCGAGACCGGGCGCACGCGCGCCGTCGCCGACGGGGTGGGCATGCTGGTCGAGCAGGCCGTGGAGGCGTTCGAGTGGTGGCGCGGCGTGCGGCCGGACTCCGCGCCGCTGATCCGGCAGCTGACAGTGCCGCTCGCCTGACGCGCGCCGCGACGGTCATGAAGACGATCCGCTGGGGCATCGTCGGCTGCGGCGACGTGACCGAGGTGAAGAGCGGCCCGGGATTCGCGAAGGCCGCGCACTCGGCGCTCGTCGCGGTCATGCGCCGCGACGGCACGCTCGCCGCCGACTACGCGCGCAGGCACGGCGTCCCGCGCTGGACCGACGACGCGGACGCGATCATCCGGGCGAGCGACGTCGACGCGGTGTACGTCGCCACGCCGCCGAGCACGCATCGGACGTACGTCGAGCGCTGCGCGGCCGCGGGCAAGCCGGTGCTGGTAGAGAAGCCCATGGCCATGGATGCCACCGACTGCGCGGCCATGATCGCGGCCTGCCGACAGGCGCGCGTTCCGCTGTGGGTGGCGTACTACCGGCGCGCGTTGCCGCGCTTCCGCGCCGTGTGCGACCTCGTGCGCGACGGCGCGATCGGCGAGGTGCGGATGGTCACCGTGCGCCACTTCGTCCGCGCCGCGCTCACGCCCGCGCAGGCGTGGCGCGTCGATCCGGCGGTGTCCGGCGGCGGCCTCTTCCTCGACGTCGCGAGCCACACGCTCGACTTCCTCGACTTTCTGCTCGGGCCCATCGAGACGGTGCGCGCGTTCGCCGCCAACCTGGCCGGCGCGTACGCTCCCGAGGACTCGATCGCCGCAAGCTGGCGGCACGCCGGCGGCGTGCTCGGCAACGGCGCGTGGTGCTTCGCGGCCGGGTTCGACGACGAAGCCAACGAGATCGTCGGCTCGCGCGGGCGCATCGTCTTCAGCACCACGCGGCCCGTGCCCATCCGCCTCTGCCGCGGCACAACCGTCGAGGAGCGGCCGGTCGGCGACCCGCCGCACGTGCACCAGCCGCTGATCCAGTCGATCGTCGACGAGCTGAATGGCAGTGCGGCGTGCCCGAGCACGGGCGAGACGGCGCTGCGCACGACCGCGGTCGCCGACGCGATGCTGCGCGATTACCGCCTCGGCGCGACGAGGAGGACGGCGTGAGCGGGTCGCTGGCAGGGCAGGTGGCGATCGTCACCGGCGGCGCACGCGGCATCGGACGAGGCATCGCGGCCCGCCTCGCGGCCGAGGGTTGCCGGGTCGTCGTGTGGGATCGCGACCTTTCGGGACTGGACGAAGCGGCCGCCGGATTCCGGCCGGCGCTTGGCGTTGCCGTCGACGTCGGCGACTACGCGTCGGTCGAGCGCGGCTTCGCAGCCACGAGCAACGCGCTCGAGCGGATCGACATCCTGGTCAACAACGCCGGCATCAACGGCCCGGTGCTGCCCGTGCAGGACTACCCGCTCGACGCATGGGATCGCGTGCTGCGCGTCGACCTGACCGGCGTCTTCCACTGTTGCCGGGTGGCCGTGCCGAGGATGCGCGCCGCCGGCTACGGCCGCATCGTCAACGTCTCGTCGATCGTCGGCAAGGAAGGCGCGCCGTACATCGCCGCGTACGCCGCGGCGAAGGCGGGCGTGCTGGGCTTCACCAAGTCGCTTGCGCGCGAGCTGGTCGGCACGGGCGTCCTGGTGAACGCGATCGCGCCGGTCATCACCGAGACCGACCTGTTCAGGGAAATGACCCCCGAGCACATCGCCGCGGCGAAAGCCAAGATCCCGATGGGCCGGTTCCTCACGGTCGGGGAGATCGCCGCGATGGTGGCGTGGATCGCCGGGCCCGAGTGCAGCTTCACCACCGGCTTCGCCTTCGATCTCTCCGGCGGGCGCGCGACGTATTGAAGTCCACTGCGGAAGGGCTAGCCATGAAGAAGATCCTCATGCTCCACGGCATCAACCACAACATGTTCGGCAAGCGCGACCCTGTCCAGTACGGCACGATCACGCTCGCGGAGATCGACGAGAAGATGCGCGCCCTGGGCCGGGAGCTTGGCGTCGAGGTCGTCGCATTCCAGACCAACCACGAGGGCGCGATGTGCGAGCGCGTCCACCAGGCGTTCGCCGAGAACGTCGACGCGGTGGTGATCAACGCCGGCGCCTGGACGCACTACAGCTACGGATTGCGCGACGCACTGGCGATCCTGACCGTGCCGGTGGTCGAGATCCACATGTCGAACATCCACGCGCGCGAGGCGTTCCGCCACCACTCGGTGTTCGGGGAGATCGTCCGCGGGCAGATCTGCGGGTTCGGCGTCGACAGCTACCTGCTCGGCCTGCGTGCGGCGGTCTCCGCCGCGGGCGGCGCGTGAGCGGTTCGATGGCGAGGACGATCCGCTGGGGCATGATCGGCTGCGGCGAGGTCGCGCAGCAGAAGAGCGGACCGGGGTTCCTGCGGGCACGCGACTCGACGATGATCGCGGTGGCCGATCGCAACGGCGATCGCGCAAAGTCGTTCGCGGCGAAGCACGGCGTGCCCCGCTGGCACGCCGACGCGGAGGACGTGATCGCCGCGCCGGACGTCGACGCCGTGTACGTGGCGACCCGCACGGACTCGCACTGCGACTACGTGCTGCGCTGTGCCGCCGCGGGAAAGCCCGTGCTGGTCGAGAAGCCGGCGGCCATGAGCCACGCGCAGTGCCTGCGCATGATCGACGCGTGCGCGAAGGCAGGCGTTCCGCTCTGGGTCGCCTATTACCGCCGCGCGCTGCCGCGCTTTCTCAAGCTGCGCGAGCTCGTGCAGGGGGGCGCGATCGGCGAAGTGCGCATGGCGACGATGCGCCACCACCACGCCGTTCCGTCGCCGGAGGCCATGCGCGGGCCGTTCTGGAGCTGGCGGCTCGACCCTACGCAATCCGGCGGCGGCATCTTCTTCGAGGCGGTCGGCCACACGCTGGACATCCTCGACTTCGTGCTCGGACCGATCGCGGAAGTACGCGCTTTCGCGGCGAACCAGGCCGGCGCCTACCCTGCCGAGGATGTCGTCGCGGCGTCGTTCCGCTTCGCTTCGGGCGTCCTCGGCAGCGGCTCGTGGTGCTTCACGACCGATCTGGACGACGAGTACAACGAGATCGTCGGCTCGGAAGGCCGCATCCGCTACTCGACGTTCCCCCCGTTGTCGCCGCCTTCCGGCCGACCGCCGGATCCGATCCGGGTGCATCGTGGCGGCGCGATCGAGGAGTTCCCGGTGGCGGATCCGCCTTATGTCCACGAACCGCTGATCCAGACGATCGTCGACGAGATGAACGGTCGCGGGCGTTGCCCGAGCAACGGCGAGAGCGCCGTGCGGACGGCGTGGGTCATCGACGAGGCGCTGCGCGAGTTCCGCGCGCAGTTCGGCAGCAAGTGAGGGGGGCGCGATGGGAAAGGCATTCGACGGCTTCCAGTTCATCCGCCTCGAGCGCGAGGAAGGCATCCTGACGATCACGCTCGACCGGCCCGAGGTGCTGAACGCCCTGCACCTTCCTGCGCACGTCGAGCTGTCGCGGGCGTTCGACCTGTATGCCGACGACGCCGAACTGCGGGTCGCGATCGTCACCGGCACGGGCGATCGCGCGTTTTGCGTGGGCACCGATCTCAAGTCGCTGGCAGTCACCGGCGACTACGAGTACCCGAAGGGCGGGTTCGCCGGCATCACGAAGCGCTTCGACCTGTTCAAGCCGGTCGTCGCCGCGGTGAACGGCCTGTGCCTCGGCGGCGGCGTCGAGATCCTCGCGGCGTGCGACCTCGCGGTCGCCTCCGAGCACGCGCAGTTCGCGCTGCCGGAGCCGCTGGTGGGGCTCGCAGCGCTCGGCGGCGGCGCCCTGCAGCGGCTCGCGCGGCAGCTGCCCATGAAGGAGGCGATGTGGCTGGTGCTGACGGCGCAGCGCATCGACGCCGAGGAAGCGCGCCGGATCGGGCTGGTCAATCGCGTGGTGCCGCGCGGGCAGGCGCTTGCGGCGGCCAGGGACGTCGCGCGCGGGCTGCTCGCGTGTGCGCCGCTGGCACTCGAAGCCTCGAAGCAGGTGATGCTGCAGAGCGGGAACCACTCCAGCCTGGAGGCAGCGATGCGCGCGCAGTATCCGGCGGCACGGCGCATGCTCGCGAGCGAGGATGCGCGCGAAGGCCCGCGCGCGTTCGCCGAGAAGCGCAAGCCGAAGTGGACCGGACGCTGAAGGGGCGCAGATGGGCAACGCATTCGCAGGCAGGGCGGTCGTGGTCTCCGGCGGCGGCGTCACGCCGGGCGTCTGCTGATGGTTGCCGACGACCGCATCTCGATCCACCAGGTGACGCTGCCGCCGCAGTGCACGACGCCGCAGTTCGTCGCGGCGCTCGCCCGCCACGGCCTGCGCTGCACCAGCCTGTGGCGCGAGAAGACGCGCGAGCACGGGGTCGCGGCCACCGCCAAGCTCGTCGCCGACAGCGGCATGCGCCTGTCCGGCTATTGCTTCGCGGGCCTGGTCACCTCGCCTGAGCCCGGCGAGCGCGCGAAGGCGCTCGACGACGTGCGTGCAGCGCTCGACGAGGCCGCCGCGCTGGGCGCGCCGTGCCTCGTGTTCGTCGCCGGCGGCGTGGACGCGCGCGACAAGGATGTCCGCGGCGCGCGCGGCCGCGCGCTCGACGCGCTCGGCGAGCTCGTGCCTCACGCGCGCGCCGTCGGCGTGAAGCTCGCCCTCGAGCCGCTGCATCCGATGGTGTGCGCGAACCGCTCGGTCCTGTCGACGGTGGGGCTGGCCAATGACTGGTGCGACGCGCTGGGCGCCGACGACGCCGTCGGCATCGCCGTGGACACCTACGCGGTGTGGTGGGATCCGCAGCTCCTCGAGTCGATCGCCCGGGCGGGGCGGCGCATCATCTCGTTCCACGTGAGCGACTGGCTCGCCGACACGCAGGACCTGCGCCTCGACCGCGGGATGATGGGCGACGGCATCATCGACCTCCCGGCGCTGCGACACGCGGTCGAGGAGGCCGGCTACGACGGCTACGTCGAGGTCGAGATCTTCTCGCAGCGCAACTGGTGGCGGCGCGAGCCGGACGAAGTGATCGCCACGATCAAGCAGCGGATGCGGACTTCCGTCTAGCGCCGCCGGACCGTTGCGTGGCGGCCTCCCGCGCTACGCGCCGATGTCCCAGAGCGGGGCGCCGAGCGTCAGCGCGCTTCGTGCGATGACGCCGCGGTGGATCTCCGAGGTGCCGTCGAAGATGCGGAAGATGCGCGCGTCGCGGTACAGCCGCTCGATCGGCATCCGGGCGCAGTAGCCCATGCCGCCGAACACCTGCACGGCGCGGTCGGCGACGCGCCCGAGCGTCTCCGCGGCCTCGACCTTGACCATCGCGATCCACTCGCGCGCGTCGCGGCCCTGGTCGATCTCCCACGCGGCGCGCAGCAGCATCAGGCGCGCGCCGTTGATCTCGATGACGCTGTCGGCGATCATCTGCTGGACCATCTGGAACTCGCCGATCGGGCGGCCGAACTGCTGGCGCTCGTTCGCGTAGTCCGTCATGAGCTTGCAGAGACGGGACGCCTTGCCGATGGCGCGCGCGCCCACCTGGCCGAGGCGCACGCGGCCGAGCGTGCCGTACATGATCGCGAGCCCGCGTCCCTCGGCGCCGAGCAGGTGCTCCGGCCCGAGGCTTGTGCCATCGAAGAACAGCTCGACGTGGCTGGTGCCGGTCAGGCCCATCATCGGCTGGTCGCGTCCGACGGTGACGCCGGGCAGGTCCTTGTCCACGAGGAAGAGCGAGACGTGTCGCGGGCGCGCCTCCGGGCTCGTCACCGCCGAGACGATGAAGAAGTCCGAGCACAGGCCGTCGCTGACGAAGTGCTTCTGGCCGAAGAGCTTCCAGCCGCCACCCTCGCGCATCGCGCGCGTCGCGATGGACGCGGCGTCCGAGCCGGCGCCGGGCTCGGTGATCGCGATCGAGCAGGTGCGCTCGCCGCGCACCGCGGGCAGCAGCCAGCGCCGCTTCTGCTCGTCGGTGCCCTCGAGCAGCGACTCGTAGACGTTGCCGAAAGCGCGGCGGATCAGGATGTCCTTCGCGTGGCCGAACTGCTCCTCGGCGAGCATGGTGTCGACTGCGGACAGGCCGCCCCCGCCGTACTGCTCGGGGATGTTCATCGCGTAGAAGCCGAGCGCCCGCGACCTTTCGAAGATCGCGCGTGCCTTCGCCGGGTCCAGCTGCCCGGTCGCCTCGATCTCGTCTTCGAGCGGCAGCAGTTCGGCGGCAACGAAGCGGCGGACGGTGTCCACCAGCATCCGCTGCTCGGGGGTCAGGTCGAATTCCATGGGGCGATCCGGGGACGCGGCGCGCGCCAGGCCGCGGAGGCGAGGAATGTAAACCAGTGGCGATGCGAAATTGGCGCCGGACGGACAAATGGGGCGCTATTCGCCCAAATCGCCCGCCGGCGCATTGCCGGGAATTGACGACCTTGTTAAGTTCGCTCGATAAGAGGCTCCCCGTGGCGACGTCCGTCCAGCTCTCCCCCGGCCGCAGCACCGCGATGCGCAAGCCCAAGGCGCCGGAGGCGAACCGCGCGCGCATCCTCGCCGCGGCCGTCGCGGAGTTCGCTTCGCGCGGCTACGACGGCGCCAGCATGGACGCGATCGCCGCGCGCACGAACACCACGCGCGCGATGATCAATTACTATTTCCGCGGCAAGGAGCCGCTGTACCTCGCGGTGCTCGAGCGCGTGTACGCGGACATCCGCGAGGCGGAGAGCGGGCTCGACGTCGAGAACCTCGAGCCGGTCGAGGCCATCCGCCGCATCGTCGAGTTCACCTACGACTACTACGTCGACCACGAGGACTTCGTGCGGCTGGTCGTCGCCGAGAACCAGGCGAAGGGCCGCCACATGAAGCGCTCCCATGCGCTGCGCACCGTCAACCGGCCGATCGTCGAGATGCTGGGCCGCGTCATCGCGCGCGGGCAGGCGCGCGGCGACTTCCGCGCCGACGCCGACCCGATCGACGTGCACATGGCGATCGCCGCGCTGGGCATGTTCAACGTCACCAATCAGTACACGTTCGGATCCCTTTTCCAGCGCCCGATGGGGGCGAAGGGGGACGTGGATCGCCGCCGCGCCATGGTCGCGGACATCATCCTGCAATGGCTCGGGCCGCAGCCGGCCGGTTAGGGCCTGTTCACGCTATGGACACGTGCGCGTTGCGAAGCCGGAAAGGCCATGCCAGTCCCGAAGGGCCGCCCCGAGGGACTGACCAGCCCCCCGGGGGGGCAGCGAACGTAGGGAGCGTGGGGGCCGTGCAAGCAGGCGCGAAGTCGAAGGCGGGTCGGGAACCCGGCGAGGCTTCGCAACACCGCGCATGGCCTTTCCAGCCGCAACCCGGAGGGAGCGGGCCCCTGGGCGCGCCCCTCATTGTTGCTCGCCTTGCGAAGACACCCGGTCTTCGCGGCGGCGAGCGTCGCGATGGACACGCCCATGGGCCCGCTCGCGCGCGCGGCCATAGCGTGAACAGGCCCTGAGCAGTGACTTTCTTCAACGAGGAGGAATCCATGCACGCCAAGATCGACCGTCGTACCGCGCTGAAGGCCGGCGTGGCGCTTGCAGCCGCGCAGGTCGTCCCTGCCTGGGCGCAGGACAAGCCGCTGCTGCGCATGACCGCGGTTTTCTCGGACAAGGACATCCGCGCCGACATGTTCCGCATGATCGCCAAGGACGTCGAGGCCGACTTCAAGGTCGAGCAGTACTTCATGGGGACGCTGTTCAAGCAGGGCACCGAGCTCGTCGCCCTGCAGCGCGACAACCTGGAAGTGGGCAACATCGCGCCGCAGGACATCTCCAAGCAGGTCCCGGCGTGGTCGGTGCTGACCGCGGCCTACGTGTTCCGCGACGCGAACCACGTCCTCGCGTTCTTCAAGAGCGACGTCGGCATGCAGATGATCAGGCAGGCCGAGGACCAGCTGAAGATCAAGATCCTCGGCCCGACGTTCTTCGGCACCCGCCAGGTCGGCCTGAAGCCCAAGAAGAAGATCACCACGCCCGCCGACCTCGCCGGCGTCAAGCTGCGCATGCCGCCGGGCGATGCCTGGCAACTGCTTGGCCGCTCGCTGGGCGCGAACCCGACGCCACTGGCGTTCGCCGAGACCTACACGGCGCTGCAGACCGGCGCGGTGGACGGCCAGGACAACCCGCTGCCGAACGTGCAGGCCGTGAAGTTCTACGAGGTGATGTCGCAGATCGTACTGACCTCGCACCTCGTCGCCTTCGACGTGCTGGCGATGAACATGAAGACGTGGAACGCCATGAGCCCGGCGAAGCAGAGGAACTTCCAGGCCGCGGTCGACAAGGCGCTTGCGTGGAGCACGCAGGAGCACCTGAAGCGCGAGGCGGAACTGGCCGAGGGCTTCAAGAAGCAGGGCCTCGAGATCAACACGCCGGACATCGCCGCGTTCCGCGCCTATGCGCAGAAGGTCTACCTCGCCTCCGACGAGGCGAAGGCCTGGGCGCCGGGGATTCTCGACAAGATCGCCGCGGTCAAGTAGCGATGCGACGCCGCGGGCCGGCTCCGGCCCGCGGCATCCCTGCAATCCAGCTCGCAGCAACCCGGCGGCGTTCGCACGCCGGTGCGGGCTTGGCGACGGGGAAGTGAGCGGAGGAAGAGCGTGCATCCATTCATGCGGGGAGCCGTCGACTGGATAAGGCGCCGCGCGGAGAACGTGGTCGCCGGCCTGCTCGGCCTCATGTTCGTCGCGTTCATCGTCCAGATCGTCTTCCGCTACTTCTTCAACTTCCCGATCGGCTGGTCGTCCGAGCTGTCGGTGGTCGCGTGGCTGTACATGGTGCTGATCGGCGCCGCCTTCTGGCTGAGGGAGGGCGAGGAGATCCGCTTCGACCTCGTCGCCGGCTCGCTCGGCCCCCGGGCCCGGCGCATCATCGGCATCCTCGTCGCCGCCGCGACCGTCGTCCTGTTCGCGATGTCGTTCCCGGCGGCGTGGAGCTACGTGACGTTCATGAAGGTCGAGAGCACCTCGTACCTCAAGATCCGCCTCGACGTCCTCTATTCGGTGTACCTCCTCTTTGCGGCGGCCGTGATCGTCCGCTACGCGTGGGACGTCTGGCGGCTGCTGCGCGGGGCCGGGCCCGAGGCCATCGACGCGACCAAGACGAGCTCCGGCCTGTGAACCTGACCAGTCCATTCTCCCTGGCGCTGATCGCCATCGTCGGCCTGAGCCTGCTCGGACTGCCGGTCGGCCACGCCATGATCGGCGGCTCGATCCTGTGGCTCTTCCTCGCCGGTCGCGACATGGGCACCGCGGCCGAGCAACTGCTGAACGGCATGATGAGCAGCCAGCTGCTGCTGGCGATCCCCCTGTTCATCCTGGCTGCCGAGTTCATGAACGCCGGCAGCATCATGGACAGGCTGCTGCGCTTCTGCAACGCGATCGTGGGGCGCTTCCGCGGCGGGCTCGCGCAGGTCAACGTCGTGCAGAGCATCATCTTCGCCAGCATGTCGGGCTCCGCACTCGCCGACGCGGCCGGCTCCGGCAAGCTGATGCAGTCGCTGATGACGCGGGACGGCAAGTACACGCCCGCGTTCGCCGCCGCGCTGACCTGCGTGTCGTCCGTCATCGGTCCGATCGTCCCGCCGTCGATCCCGCTGGTCCTCTACGCGCTGGTTTCGGACACGTCTGTCGGCTACCTGTTCCTGGGCGGCATCGTTCCCGGATTGCTGCTGGGCGTCGTGCAGATGGCGCTGATCGCGCTCGCGGCCAGGCGCCGCAACTTCCCGATCGAGGAGAAGGTGGCGCTGCGGGAACTGCCGCGCATCACCTGGCAGGCCCTGCCCGCGCTGCTGATGCCCGTGATCCTGCTCGGCTGCCTCTACAGCGGCGTCACCACGCCGACCGAGGCCGCCGCGGTGGCCGCGCTGTACGCGCTGCTCGTGTCCGCATTGCTCTATCGCACGGTCGGCTGGAAGGACGTCTACCACTCGCTCACCACCAGCGCGCGCGTCACCGTGTCGCTCGGCATGCTGATCGCCGGGGCGATGGTGTTCAACTTCGTCATCACGTCGGAGAACATCCCCAGGACGCTGAGTGCGATGCTGCAGGCGTACGAGCTCTCGCCGCTGACGTTCCTGCTGTTCGTCAACCTCACGCTGCTGGTCCTCGGGTGCTTCCTCGAGGGGACGACGATCATTCTCGTCATTCTGCCGGTGATGCTCCCGACGGCGCAGGCGCTGGGGATCGACCCGGTGCACTTCGGCGTGATGGCCGTCGTCAACATCATGCTAGGCTTGGTCACGCCGCCCTATGGCCTGCTGCTGTTCATGATGACGAAGATCGCGGACGTGTCCTTGCGCGACATGGTGCGCGAGGTGATGCCGTTCCTCTACGTGATGTTCGGCGCGCTGGCGTTGATCACGCTCGTGCCCGACCTCACCCTCTGGCTGCCCCGTCTGCTGGGCTACAAGGGCTAGGATGAAACGACCCCCACGCTCACTTCGTTCGCTGCCCCCCGGGGGGGCGGGTCAGTGGCTTGGGGCGGCCCGGCGCCACTAGGATGAAACGACCCCCACGCTCACTTCGTTCGCTGCCCCCCGGGGGGGCGGGTCAGTGGCTTGGGACGGCCCGGCGCCACTGACATGGCGAAGACGCGCATTGCAGTCGCCGGCGCCGGGCTGATCGGCCGTACGCACATCGGCATCGCCTTGCGCAGCCCCACGTGCGCGCTGTGCGCGGTCGTCGATCCCGCGCCGGCGGCGCGCGAGGAGGCGCAGCGCGCGGGCGTGCCGCTGTACCCCACGCTGGATGCGATGTTCGCGGCGGCCGAAGTCGACGGCGTCGTGCTCGCCACGCCCAACCAGGTGCACGTCGAGCAGGCGTTGCGCTGCATCGACGCGGGCGTGGCCGTGCTGGTAGAAAAGCCGGTCGCCCCCACCGTGGCCGAGGGCGAGCGGCTGCTCGCGGCCGTCGAGGCGAAGCGGGCGCGGGCGCTGGTCGGCCACCATCGCGCGCACAGCCCGATCATGGTCCGCGCGAAGCAGGTGATCGACGAAGGGCGCCTGGGGCGCATCGTCGCGGCGATGGGCAGCGCGGTGTTCCTCAAGCCCGACCACTACTTCGACGACGGCCCGTGGCGGCGGGAGCCCGGAGGCGGGCCGATCCTCATCAACATGATCCACGAGGTCAACAGCCTGCGCATGCTGTGCGGCGAGATCGTCGCGGTGCAGGCGATCGCCTCGCGGGCGGTGCGCGGCTTCCCGGTCGAGGACACGGTCGCGATCAGCCTGCGCTTCGCGGGCGGGGCGCTGGGCACGTTCATGCTCTCCGACACCGCGGCCTGCGCCCGCAACTGGGAACAGACCTCGCGCGAGAACCCGGCGTACCCGACGTACGCGGACGAGGACTGCTACGTGATCGCCGGCACGGTCGGCTCGCTGTCGATCCCGACGATGCGCGTCAAGCGCTACGCCAGCGAAGAGGGCCGCTCGTGGTGGAAGCCCTACGAGACCGGCGTGGTCGACGTCGTGCGCGAGGACCCGCTGGCCCTCCAGATGGAGCACTTCGGCGCCGTGGCCCGCGGCGAGGTCGCGCCCCGGGTGAGCGTGCGCGACGGGCTCGCGAACCTGCGCGTCACCGAGGCGATCGCGCAGGCCGCGAGCACGGGACGCGTCGTCGAGCTGCCGGGGTTGTGACCCGCGCTGCGGCGCGGTCAGTCGAGCGTGCGCGAGTTGATCTCCTGGCCGCGCGTCTGGACCTCGCGCGGCAGCTCGATCGAGAACTCCTCGCCGGCCCGGCGGTTGAACCAGAGCTCGTAACCCGCGGGCATCTGGACGGGAACCTGCGCGGCCTTCGCGCCCTCCAGGAGCTGCGCGACGATGCCTGCGGCGCGACGGTACTGTTGGCGGAGGCTGGCGCCGTAGGCCATCAGGCCGTGGGCTTCGACGAACACGTCGGAGTTGAACATCACCGGCCGGCGGGTCGCCATCAGCACCTTCGCGTAACTGTAGACGCCGGCCACCGCGTCGGCGTCGTCGACGACGAGCACCGCATCCGCGGCGCCGCGACCTATCGTCGCGGCGACGTCGCGGAAATCGCTGTGATCCACGAGGCGCAATGCAACGACACTCAGCTGCAGGCGTTGCGCCGCGTCGTCGTAGGCGCTGCGCGACAGCGCGAGCGGCGACCCCACGACCGCCACCGTGCGGATTGCGGGAAAAGCCTCCTTGAGCAGCTGGAGCCGCTTCGCGGTGAGGTCTTCGCCTTGCGTGACGATGCCGGTGAGCTGACCCCCGGGCCGGGACAGGCTCGTCACCAGCCCTTCCAGGACCGGGTTCCCTCCCATCACGAAGACGGTCGGCGTCTTCGGCGCGCCGGACTTCGCGCCGCGCGCCGCATCCGAAGAGGCGGCAAGGATCACTTCCACGCGTGCCGCCGCCAGCTCCGCGGCCATCGCGGGCAGGCGCTCGTTCGCATTGCCGGCAGAGCGGCGCACGATGGTCAGGTTCCGGCCTTCGGCGTAGCCGTGCTTCTTCAGTCCCTCGACGAAATCCCGGTACAGCATCTCGCCGTCGGGAGCGCTGACGAACTCGAGGTAGCCGACGCGCGCACCGGATCGCGGGGCGGCGTACGCGCCGCGCGCGAGGAGCGCAGCCGCGAAGCCCGAAGCAATGACCTGCCGGCGATCCATGCGGCCGACGCTACCCCGTTGCATCAGCAGCGTCAACGATCCCGGAGGCGAAGGGCGCCATGCCAGGGTCGCATAGAATGCAGGCCATGACGCGGGCCGTGCCCGGCTGCGCGAGGACTGGAAACCGACGATGAAACAGGAGAAGGTGATCGACGTCCGCGGCCGCCGCCTCGGCGGTGCGACGCCGCTGATCTGCTCGCCGCTGGTCGCGAAGACCGCCACGCGCCTCGCCGAGGAGAGCGCCGCAGTGCTCGGCAAGCGCCCCGACGTGATCGAGTGGCGCGTCGACTACTTCGAAGGCGTCGCCGACGCCGCGGCCGTGCTCGCGTCCGGGCGCGCGCTGCGCGCCGCCGCCGGCGAGACGCCGATCATCTTCACCTGCCGTGCCGCGCACGAAGGCGGCCAGCCGATCGCGCTCGACGCGGAAGGGATCGCGAAGCTCTACGGCGCCGTCGGCGCCGCGGGGCTGTTCGACTTCCTCGACTTCGAGTTGTCGAACCCCCCCGCGCTGGTGCGCCGCGTGCGCGAGCGCTCGCGCGAGCAGGGCGCGCGGCTCATCCTCTCGTACCACAACTTCGGCTACACGCCCGGCCGCGACTTCCTCGTCGACCGCTTCCTCGAGGCGGACCGGCTCGGCGCCGACGTCGCGAAGGTCGCGGCGATGCCGCGCGATCGCGCCGACGTCCTGGCGCTGCTCGAGGCCACCGCGGTCGCCGAAGCGAAGGCGCGCATCCCGCTGATCAGCATGTCGATGGGGCCGCTCGGCGTGGCGACGCGCATGGTCGGGGGCGTGTTCGGCTCGTCGCTGTCGTTCGCGATCGGCGAGGGCGCCTCCGCGCCCGGCCAGATGCCGATCGCCGACCTTGCCGCCGTGTTCGCCGCGCTCGCCCGCGCCCAAGAGTAGGGTCAGACTCGACTTTGGTCGAGCGACCGTTCGCATGCCCCGGAAATGAGGGTCAGACTCGCATTTCGCGCGGTGACGCCGCGCCCACGCTTGGCGCTTGCGGAAATTCGAGTCTGACCCTCGCTCCCCCGAAACTCGAGTCTGACCCTCATTTCTGCGCCGATGCACGTCCTGTTCGAGGAGGAGGGCCAGCTCCGGGCCGGGACGGTCCTTGCCGACCAGGACACCTCGCTGCAGGTCGAGGCGGCCTCGGGTCGCCGGCTCAAGGTCAAGGCCGGCAACGTGCTGCTGCGGTTCGCCGATCCGGCGCCTGCCGACGCGATGGCGCAAGCGCAGAAGCTCGCCGCCGAACTCGATCCGGGGTTCCTGTGGGAGGCGATCGGCGAGGGCGACTTCGGCTTCGACGAACTGGCGCGCGAGTACTACGGCGCGGCGGCGCGACCCGTCGAGCAGGTTGCGGTGGCGATGCTGCTCCACGCCTCGCCGATGCACTTCTACAAGCGCGGCAAGGGGCGCTACCGCAAGGCGCCACCCGACGCGCTCAAGGCGGCGCTGGCGAGCGTCGAGCGCAAGGCCCGCGAGGCGGCGCAGGCGCAGGCCTGGGCCGACGAGCTCGCGCAGCACAAGCTGCCCGACGCGTTCGCGCCGAAGCTCGCGATGCTGCTCCACAAGCCGGACCGCAACGCGATCGAGTGGAAGGCGCTGTCCGCCGCGTGCGAGAAGGCGCGAGTCAGCCCGCTTGCGATGCTCGCCGCCTGCGGCGCGATCCCCTCCACGCACGACTTCCACTACGACGCTTTCCTCGTTGCGGCGTTCCCGCGCGGCGCCGAGTTTCCCGACTGGGGCGAGCCCGCGGCGCCCCCGCCTCTGCCGAATGCGGGCGTGCGCG
>JAOUIA010000011.1 GCA_029884335.1 Betaproteobacteria bacterium | reverse complement strand
GGCGAGCGTCTGCGCGGGAGTGATGTCGCCGCGCGGCAACGGGCGCGCGCGCGTTCGCGCCATCAGCGCGTCGATCTTGCGCTCGACGAGGCAGTTGACCGCCGCCGCCGAGCCCGCGACGAGCGCAATGCCCAGCGTGGCCGCGAACACGACGCCGGGCGGGGGCAGGCCCGGCACCGCGAGGAACATGCCGATCACCGCGACGAACACGATCAGCGACACCACGCGCGGCTTGGTCAGCGCGAGGAACTGGCGCAGGCGCGATTCGGCGAGGACGAGCGAATTCATGGGTGCGGCCGGGAAGGCGCGGATTCTACCCCGGATGGGCTCGGCTCCGACGGGCCGGCCCCGGGGAACTGACGCTTCCCCGCGGGGAGCGGCGAGCCAGGCGAGCGAGCGGGTCGCATCATCTCAGCCGATCCGCGAGGCCTTCAGCAACCGGCCGATGTCCTTGGCCATCGCCTTGACGTCGGGGTCGCGCGGCCACGCCAGCACCTGGTGGCCGAGCGGGTCGACGAGGTGGATGGCGCCGGGACCGCGCGGCAGCGCGTCCAGCACGCCGGCGGACACGCGCACGACGACGAGGTCGGGGTGCTGCGCCAGCAGCGCCGCCTCGGGCGCGCGCTCCCCGCCGATGAGGAGCACGCGCGCGACGCGCTCGATCTCCTTGCCCTGGATCGTGCGCGCCTGTCGCGTCGCGTAGAGCGCCTTCGCGCAGGGCTCGTCGCAGGCCGAAGGCGCGGCGACGACGAGCGCCCAGCGGGGGCGCAGGCTCGCCAGCTCGAACGGCGTCCCTTCGGGCCGCTGTCCGGCCACGCCCGGAAACGGCTGCGTGGGCAGGAGCTCGCCGTAGTTCGTGAAGCGTCCCGGCGGGGCGAAGTAGTAGATCGCGTAGGAGAGCAGCACCGGCGCCGCGACGATCGCGGCGATGGCGACGAGCGTCCTCCGCGCACGCGCGCTGCCCGTCGACGCGCCGGCGCCCGTCACCTGCGCCGCCCCCGCCATGCGAGCGCGCCCCACAGCACCGCGACGAGCGCCGCGAATGCGTACCACTGCAGCATGTACATCCGGTGCTTGTTCGCGCCGGAATCAGGACGCGGCCACTCCTGCGCAAGGCCTTCGCCCGCGCCCGCGGTCGCCTCGATCACCACCGGCGGCACCGCGAGCCCGGTGGCCTGCGCGAAGCGCGCCGGGTCGAGGTTCTGCCAGACGCCGCGCTCCGGCGGGCTCGCCGCGAGCTCGACGTAGTCGGCCGCGGGAACGTTGATGCGCCCGCGCACGACGACCTCGCCTTGCGGCACGGGCACGGCCGGGACGTCGAGCCGCGTGGCGCCCGCCGCGATCCAGCCGCGGTCGACGAGCACCGCGCCTCCGCCCGCGAGCAGCAGCGGCGTCACGACGTGGTAGCCGGCGCGCCCGCGGTGCACCTTGTTGTCGACCAGGAACTGGCGGGCGGCGTCGAACGCGCCGCTCGCCTCGACGCGGCGGAAGCGCCACGCGCCCCAGTCGGCGGCGCCGGCGGGAAACGGCGCGACGGGGGCGGCCTGCGCCGCGTCGAGCGCGGCGCCCAGCGCCTCCTTCTGCTGCATGCGGCCACGCTGCCAGTTCCCGGCAGCGACGAACGCCGCGATGGCGCACGCCGCCGCCAGCGCGGGTAGCGCGCGGCGCAGCGCGACGCGCGTGCTACGCTCCCTGTCTTCCCCGGGCCGCACCGTGTCTGCCATGAAAGTCGTCGTCGTCGCCGGCCTGCTGGCCATCGTCACCGCGCTCTTCGCCGCGCTCGTGTTCCTCTACCGCGACCGCGGGCACGGGACGCGGATGGTGAAGGCGCTGGCGATCCGCGTCGGCCTCTCGGTGACGCTCGTCGCCTTCCTTCTCTTCTCCTACTGGATGGGGTGGACCATGCGCTGAAACAGGCGAACATGAAGCGGGTTCGCGTGTTTCAGCGGGCGCATGTCACAGCGGCGGCTTCGGGCGGCCGCGCGCCGCCGCTTGAAACCGCCTCGAAAGACCGCGCACCGTGCGATCGTCCTGCCCCTACATCCAGTAGACCAGCACGAAGAGGAGCAGCCACACCACGTCGACGAAGTGCCAGTACCACGCCGCCGCCTCGAAGGCGAAGTGGTGGTCCGGGGTGAAGTGGCCGCGGAACGCGCGGAACAGCATCACCGTCAGCATGATCGCGCCGACGGTCACGTGCGCGCCGTGGAAGCCGGTGAGCATGAAGAACGTCGAGCCGTAGATGCCCGTCGACAGCTTGAGGTTGAGGTCGCGGTACAGGTGCACGTACTCGTAGGCCTGGAACCCGAGGAACGTGACGCCCAGCACGATCGTCAGGAACAGCCACAGCTTGAGCCCGCCGCGGTTGCCGACCTTGAGCGCGTGGTGCGCGATCGTCAGCGTCACGCCCGAGGTCAGCAGCAGGATCGTGTTGAGCAGCGGGATGCCGAACGCGCCGATCGGCGAGAACTTCTCCTGGATGTAGGGGCCCGCCGTCGGCCACGTGGCCGCGAAGTCGGGCCAGAGCAGCTTCTGCTCGGCGCTGCCGAGGTCAGGCACCGCCAGCGCGCGCGTGTAGAAGAGCGCGCCGAAGAACGCGGCGAAGAACATCACCTCGCTGAAGATGAACCAGCCCATGCTCCAGCGGAACGAGAGGTCGACGCGGTTGCTGTAGAGGTGGCCCTCCGACTCGCCGACCACCGTGCCGAACCAGCCGAACAGCATGACCAGCAGCGCGACGAAGCCGGCCGCGACCATCCAGGGGCCGGCGCCGATGTCATTCATCCAGAACGCGGCGCCCATGCCCATCAGGAGCAGCGCGACCGAGCCCACGATCGGCCAGTGCGACGGCTGCGGGACGTAGTAGGCCGGCGTGCCGCCGTGCGTGCTTGCGCTCATCTCTGCTCCATTGGTGCGGGTCCGGCCGCGGCGACGCGCGCGCCGCCCTCGACCTCGAAGAACGTGTAGGACAGCGCGATCGCCGGCATGTCGCGGGGCACCGACGGATCGACGACGAAGACGACCGGCATCTCGCGCCGCTCGCCCGGCTGCAGCGTCTGCGTGGCGAAGCAGAAGCAGTCCAGCTTGACGAAGTACTGCCCCGCGTCGCGCGGCCCGTAGCTCGGGATCGCCTGCCCGGTGACCGGCCGGTCCGTCGTGTTGACGACCTCGTAGGTCACCTGCCGCAGCTCGCCGGGGTGGACGTTCACCACCGGCTCGGAGGGGCGGAACGTCCACGCCATCGCGCGCACGTTCGCGTCGAGCTCGATGCGCACCGTGCGCGACGTGTCGACCTGCGTGTTCGCCGGCATGGCGCGGGCCGGCCCGTCGATGTTGCGGATGCCGGTGACCTCGCAGATCTTCTCGTAGAACGGCACGAGCGCGAAGCCGAAGGCGAACATCCCCACGACGACGACGCCGAGGCGCTTCAGCAGCGCGCGGTTGGCGGCGCGTTGCGCGGCGTTCACCGGCGGCCCCGCCACAGGTTGCGGCCGATCGCGAACCCGAGGAACAGCAGGACTGCGAAGCCCACGACGCCCATCCCGGTCGTCCAGCCGCCCATGAACTTCGCGGCGATCACCCCGCCGAAGAACACGGCGGCGATCGACGCCAGCGCCAGCGCCGTGCGCACGTTGGCGGCGCGGACGCGCCCGTCGTCGTTGCGGGAAGGGGCGGGAGCCATGGCGGCGTCAGCGGTCGCGGCGCGGCGTCACTTGACGACGGGAGGGGTCTCGAACGTGTGGTACGGCGCCGGCGAGGGCAGCGTCCACTCCAGCGTGTCACCGCCCTCCCACGGCCTGGCCGGCGCCTTCGCGCCGTTGCCGCGGACGCACTTCACCACCGCGTAGAGGAAGATGAGCTGCGAGAAGCCGAAGCCGAACGCCCCGATCGAGCTCAGCATGTTCCAGTCGGCGAACTGCTGCGCGTAGTCGGGGATGCGCCGCGGCATGCCGGCGAGCCCCAGGAAGTGCTGCGGGAAGAACGCGACGTTGAACGTGATCAGCGACGCCCAGAAGTGCAGCTGCGCGACCTTCTCGTCGTACATCGTGCCCGTCCACTTCGGCAGCCAGTAGTAGATGCCGCCGAAGAACGCGAACAGGCTGCCCGCCACCATCACGTAGTGGAAGTGGGCGACCACGTAGTACGTGTCGTGAAGCTGCATGTCGATCGGCGCGATCGACAGCACCAGCCCGGTGAAGCCGCCCATCGTGAACAGGAAGAGGAAGCCCACCGCGAACATCATCGGCGCCTCGAACGTCATCGAGCCGCGCCACATCGTCGCCAGCCAGTTGAAGATCTTGACGCCCGTGGGCACCGCGATCAGCGCGGTCGCGTACATGAAGAACAGCACGCCGGCCGTCGGCATGCCGACGGTGAACATGTGGTGCGCCCAGACGATGAACGACAGGATCGCGATGCCGGCGGTGGCGTAGACCATCGACGCGTAGCCGAACAGCGGCTTGCGCGCGAACGTCGGGATGATCTGGCTCACGATGCCGAAGGCCGGAAGGATGATGATGTAGACCTCCGGGTGGCCGAAGAACCAGAACACGTGCTGGAACAGCACCGGGTCGCCGCCGCCCGCCGCGTTGAAGAACGACGTGCCGAAGTGGCGGTCGGTCAGCAGCATCGTGACCGCGCCCGCGAGCACCGGCATCACCGCGATCAGCAGGTAGGCGGTGATCAGCCACGTCCAGCAGAACAGCGGCATCTTCATCAGCGTCATGCCGGGCGCGCGGAGGTTCAGGATCGTCGTGACGATGTTGATCGACCCCATGATCGACGACGCGCCCATGATGTGGACGGCGAAGATCGTGAGGTCCATGCCCATGCCGCCCTGGATCGTGAGCGGCGGGTAGAGCGTCCAGCCGGCGGCGGCGGCGCCGCCCGGCACGAACAGCGAGGTGACGAGCAGGATCGCCGCCGGCGGCAGCAGCCAGAAGCTCCAGTTGTTCATGCGCGCGAACGCCATGTCCGGCGCGCCGATCAGCATCGGGATCATCCAGTTCGCGAACCCGACCGCGGCGGGCATGATCGCGCCGAACACCATGATCAGCCCGTGCAGCGTCGTCATCGAGTTGAAGAACTCCGGGTCGACGACCTGCAGGCCCGGCTGGAACAGTTCGGCGCGGATCGTGAGCGCCATCACGCCGCCCACCATGAACATCGCGAACGAGAACCACAGGTACAGCGTGCCGATGTCCTTGTGGTTGGTCGTGGTGATCCAGCGCATGAGCCCGGTCGGGTGGTGGTGCCCGTCGTGCCCGGGGGCGTGGTCGTGGGGGATGCTGCTCATCGGGTGCTCCTCGCTGGAATCGTCTTCGGCGGCGTGCTCGTGCGTCGCGCGGCGCTCACTTGCGCGCGGCCTTGATCTCGGCGGGCTGCAGCGCGTCCCCCGTGGCGTTGCCCCAGGCATTGCGCGTGTAGGTGACGACCGCGGCGAGGTCGGCGTCGGACAGCTGCTTGAACGCCGCCATTGCGGTGTTCGCCTTGCCCTCGAGGACGATGGCGATCTGGTCCGCCTTCGGGCCGGTCGCCACCTTCGAGCCGTCGAGCGCGGGGAACGCGTTGGGGACGCCCTTGCCGTTGGCCTGGTGGCACGCCGCGCAGTTGGCCGCGTACACGTCGCCGCCGCGCGCGGTCAACTCGTTCAGCGTCCAGACCTTCGCCGGGTCGCCGCCCGCGGCGGCGGCCTTCGTCTTCTGCGCCGCGGCCCACTTCGCGTAGTCGTCCTTCGACACGACCTCGACGACGATCGGCATGAAGCCGTGCTCCTTGCCGCACAGCTCGGCGCACTGGCCGCGGTAGGTACCGACGCGGTCCGCGCGAAACCAGCCGTCGCGCACGAAGCCGGGGATCGCGTCCTGCTTGAGCCCGAACGCCGGCACCCAGAACGCGTGGATCACGTCGTTCGCGGTGATCAGCAGGCGCACCTTCGTGTCGACCGGCACCACGAGCGGGTTGTCGACCTCGAGCAGGTAGTGCTCGCCCTTGGCCTCGCGGTTCTGGATCTGCGCAAGCGGCGTCTTGAGGTTCGAGTAGAAGCCGAACCCGTCCTGCAGGTAGTCGTAGCTCCACTTCCACTGGTACCCGGTGACCTTCACCGTCATGTCGGGCGACGACGTGTCCTTGTAGGCGAGGATGGTCTTCGTGGCCGGGTACATCATGAACAGGAGGATCAGGAACGGGACGACCGTCCAGACCACCTCGACCATCGTGTTCTCGTGGAACTGCGCGGCCTTGTGACCGACCGACTTCCGGTGCCTGAAGATCGAGTAGAACATCACGCCGAACACGCCGATGAAGATCGCCACGCAGATCCACATGATGAAGCTGTGGAGATCGATCTGCTGGCGCGCGATGTCGGTCGCCGGCTGCTGGAAGTTCCACTCGCGCGCGGCGTGCGCCGCGGCCGGCAGGAGCGCCGCGAGGCCGGCGAGAAGCCGGGCGGCGAGTGGGCGTCCTTGCGAAAAGCGAACCATGCTGACCTCGAGTGCGTCCGTGCGCTGGATGGTTGTCGGCTTCCCCGCCGCCGCTCGCCGCGCGCCGCTCATGCGCCCGCCCGCGTCGCGGGGCCGCGGGTGCGGCGCGCTGCGGTGAGGGCGGTCATGGCGTACGTCGGAGGCAATTCGGCAGGCGGCTTGGGCAGGGAGGGCCTTGCAGCGTCGCGGCGGCTCTTCCGCGGCCGCCGTCGTTCTTCGACGGCCCGCGCGACCCTGCGAGCGGCCCGCCGCAAAGGCGCGGGATATTAACATGGATCAAAGAATGGGGAATCCCCGGCAACTTGCCGCGATCACCGGGTCCGCGCCGCGAACCGCGCGGGGCCGCTCCGATGTCCACGTTTGCCGGAATCCCCGGTGCGGTCAGGCGATTCCCAGGCGCGCCAGCGCGCCGGCGTCGAGGATTCCGGGCGCGGCGAGGTCGGCGATCAGCGGGGCGGGCAGCTCGCGCGCGAGCCATTCGCGATTCTCGTCGGCCAGCGCCATCGCGGGATCGATGCGGCACGCGATCCACCCGGCCAGCGCCAGGCCGCGCGCGCGGATCGCGAGCACGCTCAAGCGGGCGTGATTGAGGCATCCCAGCCGCAACCCGACTACCAGCAGCACCGGCAGGCCCAGCGCGCGCGGGACGTCCAGCACGTCGGTCCCCGTTCCGAGCGGGACGAGCGCGCCGCCGGCTCCCTCGACGACGACCACGTCGGCCCGCGCAGCGAGCCGCGCGTAGGCCGCGGTAATCGGCGCCAGCCCGATGGTCACACCGGCACGCGCCGCCGCGAGGTGCGGCGCGACGGCATCGGAGAACGCATAGGGATTGCGGTCGGCGAGCGGCGCGTCGACGTTGCCCGCGGCCGCCAGCGCGGCCACGTCCGCGTTGACAACCGCTCCCGGCTCGATGCCTGCCGCGACCGGCTTCATGCCGACCGCGCGCAGGCCGCGGGCGGCGCAGGCCCGCAGCAGCGCGCTCGCCGCGACGGTCTTGCCCACGCCGGTGTCGGTGCCCGTGACGAAGAAGCCGCGCGTCATCGCGGCCTCCGCTCGAGCTTCACTATCGGCAGGCCGGCGTCCGTCGCCCGCGGCTCGCCCTTCCACGCGTGCCCGTACACGACCTCGAACGTGGCCGGCAGGCGCGAGTCGCGCATCATCCGCTCGAGCTCGCGGTACACGCGCGCCATGCGCCCCTTGCCGGTGAGGGCGCGCGGGCGACCGCGCGTCGCGTTCGTCGCCCCGATGGCCCGCAGGTCGAGCATCAGCGCCCTCGGCGACGGGTACTCGAGGCAGAACGTCTCGGCGTCCATCACCGGGTCGGCGAAGCCCGCGCGCACCAGCATGTCGCCGACGTCGTGCATGTCGGCGAAGCGGCCGACGTGCGTGTGCCCGTCGGCGCGGGCGAATGCCGCGCGCAGCTCGCGCAGCGTGTCCGGGCCGAACGTGGTGAACGTCGCGAGCCCGCCGACGCGCAGCACGCGCCGCATCTCGGCGAAGGCGCGCGGGAGGTCGTTCACCCACTGCAGCGCGAGGTTGGAGAAGACGAGGTCGACGCACACCCCTGACAGCGGCAGCGCGAGCGCGTCGCCGCACACGACGTGCGCATTGCTCCCGCCGTCGCCCGCCAGCGGCGCGAGCAGGCGCCGGTAGAGCGAGCGTCCGCGCCCCAGCCGATCGCTTGCGGCCCTCGCCATCGGCCAGGCGAGGTCGAGGCCCACGACGTGCGCCCGCGGGTAGCGCGCGACGAGCTCCGCGGTCGCCTCGCCGGTGCCGCAGCCGATGTCGAGCACGCGCGCCGGCTCGAGGCGGACGACGTCCAGCCGCGCTGCGAGTCGCCTGCCCACCTCGCGCTGCAGCACCGCCGAAGCGTCGTAGGTCGCGGCGGCACGACCGAAAGCGCGCTTCACGACGGCGGGATCGACTTCGCGCGGGTCGGGGGCGTCGCTCACCGGACGACCCCCACGCTTGCTGCCGGCGCAGCTGCGCTGCCCCTGGGGGGAGTGGCGTTCGCCCTGCGGCGAGGGGCCCCGCGCGCAGCGTGGGGATCGACGCCAAGGCGAATCGCCGCACCGGCCGACATGCAGACCCATGCAAGCCGCGCCCGCTCAATGAGGCCGGCGCAATGAGCGCCTTGGGACGGCCCTGCGGCGCTCCTGACGACCCCCACGCTTGCTGCTGGCGCAGCTGCGCTGCCCCCGAAGGGGGCGCAATGAGCGCCTTGGGACGGCCCTGCGGCGCTCCTGACGACCCCCACGCTTGCTGCTGGCGCAGCTGCGCTGCCCCCGAAGGGGGCGCAATGAGCGCCTTGGGACGGCCCTGCGGCGCTCATGCCAGGAACTCGTCGACGGCGTCGAGGAACGCTTCGCGGTGCGAGAGGAACGGCGCGTGCCCCGCTCCCGTGATCACCTTGAGGCGCGCGTCGGGCAGCGCGCGCGCGAGCCACGCCGTGGCCAGCGGCGGCACGAGCGTGTCGCGCTCGCCGGCAATCGCCAGCGCGGGGTGGCGGATCGACGCGACGAGCGAGCGGACGTCGGTCTCCGCCAGCACCGCGAGCGCGTCGGACAGCGTCGACGGGTCGGGCGCATCGCGCGCGTGCAGCGCGTGACGCAGCGCCGCCAGCGTGGCGCGGCCCTCCGCGCTCCCCTGCACCTGCAGCGTGAGGAAGCGCTGCAGCGTCGGACGGTAGGCCACGCGAAGCTCGTCGGCGAAGCGGTGCATCGCCGTCTCGCCCATCGCGTGCGGCCAGTCGTCGCCGGCGACGAATTTCGGCGTCGCGCCGACCAGGACCAGCCGGCGCACCTGCGCCGGGTGCGCGCGCGCCCACGCGAGCGCGATCAGCCCCCCGAGCGACCAGCCGAGCACGTCGGGCGGTTCGGCTTCGCCGCCGAAGGCGTCGGCAAGCGCCGCGACGACCGTGGCGAGGGACCAGCGCGGCAGCGGCGGGCTGTGGCCGTGCCCCGGCAAGTCCGCCGCCAGCACGCGGTGACGCTGCGCGAGCGCCGGCATGAGCGGCGTGAACAGCCCCGCGTGCAGCGCCCAGCCGTGCAGCAGCACGAGCGGACGGCCGCGGCCGGCCGACTCGACGTGCAGCGCCGCGGGTTGCGCCGACGTCACGCCGCCCGACCTTCCGCCTCGCGCAGCGCGGCGAGCAGCAGGTCGACGTCGGCGGCTTCGTGCGCGGCGGAGAGCGAAATGCGCAGCCGCGCGGAGCCTTCGGGCACCGTCGGCGGGCGGATCGCCGGCACGAACACTCCGCGCGCAAGCAGCGCCCGGGACAGTGCCACCGCTTCGGCGTCGCCGCCGACGACGAGCGGCTGGATCGGCGTCGACGAAGGCAGCAAGTCCCATCGCAGCGCTTGGGCGCCGGCGCGAAACTGCGCGATGCGCGCCGCGAGCCGCGCCCGCCGCTCGTGCCCGTCGCGAATCGCCGCGAGCGAGACGGCGAGCGCGCACGCGAGCATCGCGGGAGCGGCCGTTGTGTAGACGTAGGCCCGCGCGCCCTGGACGATCGTCTCGATCACCGCCGGGTGCGCGGCGACGAACGCGCCGGCCACGCCCGCGGCCTTGCCGAGCGTGCCCATGACGACGATGCGCTCGCTCGCGAGCCCGGCCGCGGCGACGCTGCCGCGCCCCTCCCCCCGCACGCCGAAGCCGTGCGCGTCGTCGGCCACGAGCCACGCGTCGTGCGCTTCGGCCAGCTCGAGGAGGCGGGCGAGCGGCGCGATGTCGCCGTCCATCGAGAACACCGCGTCGGTGGCGATGAGCTTGCGCGGCGCGCGCGACGCCGCCAGTCGCTGCGCCAACGCCTCCGCGTCGAGGTGGGGATAGCGCACGAGATCGGCGCGCGCGAGCAGCGCGCCGTCGTTGAGGCACGCGTGGTTGAGCCGGTCGGCGAACACCGCATCGCCGCGGCCGACAAGCGCAGTGACGATCGCGAGGTTGGCGAGATAGCCCGACGAGAACAGCAGCGCCCGCGCTCCGGCGCAGGGCGCGACGAATTCCGCGAGCGCGCGCTCGAGCTCGGCGTGCGGCTCCTGGTGGCCGCAGACGAGGTGCGCCGCGCCCGCGCCCGCGCCCCATCGCGACGCCCCTTCGCGCGCCGCATCGATCACCGCGGGATCGTTGGCGAGGCCGAGGTAGTCGTTGCTGGCAAAGGCGACGACCGGCGCGCCGTCGACGATCGCGCGCGGCCCCTGCGGCGAGGCGAGCGTGCGGCGCACGCGCCATCGGCCCGACTCGCGCCGCTCGGCAAGCTCGCGCTCGAGCGCGCCGATCAGCGTCGTGGACATCGCGGCCCAGGCTAGGCGGGGGAGAGGCCGAGCCTGGCGAGCAGCGCCTGGTCCGCCGCCACGTCGGGGTTGCCCGTCGTGAGCAGCCGGTCGCCGTAGAAGATCGAGTTGGCGCCGGCGGTGAAGCAAAGCGCCTGCACCGCCTCGCCGAGCTCGCGCCGGCCGGCCGAGAGCCGCACGGTCGAGGCCGGCATCGTGATGCGCGCCACCGCGACCGTGCGCACGAACTCCAGCGGATCGAGCGCGCTCGCGCCGCCGAAGCGCTCCGCGAGCGGCGTGCCCTCGACCTGCACGAGGTGGTTGATCGGCACCGACTCGGGCGGCGGGTCGAGATTGGCGAGCTGCGCGATCAGCGCGGCGCGCTGCCGGCGCGACTCGCCCATGCCGACGATGCCGCCGCAGCACACGGCTATCCCGGCGTCGCGCACGCGCTCGAGCGTCGCCAGGCGATCCTGGTAGTCGCGCGTGGTCACGACCTCGCCGTAGAACTCCGGCGCGGTGTCGAGGTTGTGGTTGTAGTAGTCGAGGCCCGCCTGCTTCAGCTGCTCGGCCTGCCCCTCCTTCAGCATGCCCAGCGTGCAGCAGGCCTCCAGTCCCAGCGCCTTCACCTCGCGCACCATCGCGAGCACGGGCTCGAGGTCGCGCTGCTTCGGGCCGCGCCACGCCGCACCCATGCAGAAGCGCGTCGCCCCGGCCGCCTTCGCGGCCTGCGCCGCGGCGCGCACCGCGCCGGCATCGAGCAGCTCGCTCTCCTCGACCGCCGTGTGGTAGCGCGCCGCCTGCGGGCAGTAGCCGCAGTCTTCGGGACAGCCGCCGGTCTTGATCGACAGCAGCGTTGCGAGCTGCACGCGGCCGGGCGGGTGATGGTCGCGGTGCACGCCCTGCGCGCGCCAGAGGAGCTCGGGGAACGGCAGGTCGAACAGCGCCGCGACGGCGTCGACCGTCCATCGCGCGCGCGGCTGCGCGCGGCTCGCCGCCACGCCGGCCTGCGCGGCGATGGTCAAGCGCACCTCGGCCGAAGGGACGATCCGCTGCGCATCCGCCGGACCTCTAGAATGGCTGTGGAATGCGGGCTAGCCTAAACGAGTTGTCAAATCGCGGCGCGCGGAAATTTGACAGCGTGCTCGCAGCACTCGTCCGCGTGCTCCCGGCGAGCTGCACGTTGTGCGGCGACGCGGCCGACGCGTCGCTGCTGTGCGCGCCGTGCATGAACGCGCTGCCGCCGCTGCCTCCGGCCTGTCCCGTCTGCGCGCTGCCTTCGCCCGGCGCAGCGGTGTGCGGGCGCTGCCTGAGGCAACCGCCGAGGGTCGCCGCCACGCTCGCGCCGTGCGTCTACGCGTTCCCGCTCGACCGGCTGGTGCAGGCGTTCAAGTACGGCCGTCGGCTCGCGCTCGCCGTCCCGCTGGGCGACGCGCTCGCCGCCATGGCGCTGCGAGCGCCGCCTTCGCTGCCGCGGCCCGACGCGCTGGTCCCGATGCCGCTGGCGCGCGCCAGGCAGCGCCAGCGCGGCTTCAACCAGGCGGTCGAGATCGCGCGCGTGGTGTCGCGCCGCACGCGCATCCCGCTGCTGCACGCGCTCGCGCGTCCGCTCGACAGGCCCGCGCAGGCCTCGCTCGCGTGGCACGAGAGGCGCGCCAACGTGCGCGGGGCGTTCGCGGCGGTCGCCCCCGCGACGGGACGGCACGTGGCGATCGTCGACGACGTGATGACGACCGGCGCGACGATCGACGCGGCGGCCGCGGCGCTGCTCGCGGCCGGCGCGGCGCGCGTCGACGCGTGGGTCGTCGCGCGCGCGCTGCCGCCCGGAGGCGCGTGATGTTCGCGGTGGTTCTCGTGCATCCGGAGATTCCGCCCAACGCCGGCAACGTGATTCGCCTGACGGCGAACACGGCCACCGACCTCCACCTCGTCGAGCCGCTCGGCTTCCGCATGGACGACCGCGAACTGAAGCGCGCCGGGCTCGACTACCACGAATACGCGCGCGTGCGCGTGCACCGCGACTTCGCCGCCTGCCGCAGCGCGCTCGATGCGGCGGCGCCCGGCCGTCGCTGGTGGGCGTTCACCGCGCAGGCGGACACTTCGCTCCACGAGGCGCGTTTCGAGCCGGGGGACGTGCTGGTGTTCGGGCGCGAGTCGACGGGTCTCGAGCCGGCGGTGCTCGAGCGATTTGCGCCGCACGAGCAGTTGCGCATCCCGATGGTCGCCGGCATGCGCAGCCTCAATCTCTCCAACGCCGTTGCCGTGGCGGTCTACGAGGCATGGCGGCAGCACGGCTTTTCCGGCGGCAAGTAGCGCCGATCGCTCCGCCCGGCCTGCGGAGGCCGCCTGCCGCTCGCGCGAGCGACCCCGGTCGCGCAACGTCAGAGACGTGTCCGCCAGGTGATCCCGACCATCGGCGCCGCGTCGTAGCCTTCGCTGGCAATGTCGTTGCCGTCGCGGTCCATGACCTTGAGCTTGCCCCCGACGAGCACGCCGGCGTGGAAGTCGACGCGCGTGTCCTTCGTCGGCGCCCACGACGCGCGCGCGAAGAGCGGCACCGACCGCGACTCCCCGATTCCTCCTGGGTACGGGCCGTCCCGGTCGAGCCGGAACCGGTAGCTGCGCCAGGTGCCCCCTGCCGCGAATTCCCAGGCATCGTCGGCACGATAGGACAGCTCGAGGCCGGCCCCGCCTGCCGGTCCCGCGCGGAACGGGTTGGCCAGAAGAAGCCGCTCATTGATCTGCCAGCGAACGACGACAAACGGAAAGGCGCGCGTCTCCTCCAGCTCGTCGAAGGCACCCACTCCGAGGCCCAGCGTCAGGTCCGGCGAGAACGTCTTGGCGGCGAAGAGCGTCGCGCCTGCGATCAACGCGTCCCCGGTGGACGCGCCGGACTCGAACGCCCACTGCGCCGTCGGCACGAACGCGACGAGCCAGTCCGGCGACGGCGTGTAGAGGAACGGGATGCCCGTGCCCACCCGATTGACGTCGTCCCACGGACCCCGCGCGAATGTCTGGCTGCCCCCCGAGAAGTCCCAGTTCTCGTAGTCGTAGCGAAGCGACAGGCCGACGCGCAGCTGCGGGGAGAACGGGTGCAGCACATCGATGCTGCCGAGCGCGCCCGTCACGTTGAAGTCCCCGCCGCCGTCGCGATCCGTGTCGAACTGGTGGTAGGCCGAGACGCCGCCGGAGACGACGGTGCCGCTGGGCAGGTCGCGCTGGGCGATGGCCGGACCGGCGGAGGCAAGAGCGATGAGCAGGACCGCATGCCGCACGGACGGCAATGAGTGGCAAGGCATGAGAAGGAGGCTCCGCTGGAGTTGTCGGCGCCGCGGCGGTTCCTCGGCGTGATCCGTTGGTTGGTCCGCAGTGTGCCCCGGCGGTTCCGCGCGAAGGCTGGACAAACAGCGCGGCGCTGCCCGGGAAGTCCCGCAGGGGAAATGAGGGTCAGAGTCGAATTTCCGGCGATGGGAAAGTGAAGCTCAGGGGAAGTGAGGGTCAGAGTGGAGTTTCCGGGGAGGCGCCCGGCAAGACCCGACGGCCGCAGCGGAAACTCCACTCTGGCCCTCATTTTGCCTCAGTGCACCTCCGGACGCGGCTCGCGCCGCAGCAGTTCGGCCACTGCGTCGCGCACCGGCAGGCCCTCGTGCAGCGCGCGGTCGACGGCCTCGCAGATAGGCATGTCGACGCCGTGCTGCTCGGCGAGCCGCCGCACCGCGCGCGCGGCGCCCACGCCCTCGGCCACGTGGCCGAGGTCGGCGAGGATCTGCGGCAGCGCCTCCCCCTTCGCGAGCGCCATGCCGACGCGCCGGTTGCGCGACAGGTCGCCCGTGCAGGTGAGCACGAGGTCTCCCAGGCCGGCCAGCCCCATCAGCGTCTCGCGGCGGCCGCCCAGCGCGGCCGCGAGCCGCCCGGTCTCGGCGAGCCCGCGCGTGATCAGCGCCGCGCGCGCGTTGTGGCCGAAGCCCAGCGCGTCGCTCGCGCCGGCAGCGATCGCCAGCACGTTCTTGACCGCGCCGCCGGTCTCGACGCCGGCAATGTCGTCGCTCTCGTAGGCACGCAGCGTGTCGCCGCGCAGCAGCGCCGCGACGTCGGCGGCGAGCGCGGGCGCCGTTGCCGCGACGGTGAGCGCGGTGGGCAGGCCGCGGGCGACCTCCTCGGCGAAGCTCGGCCCCGACACCACGCCGACCGCCTCGCTCCAGCGCGGCGCGATGCGTTGGTGCGCAAGCGCAACCCCGTCCTCATCGGCCACGAAGCCCTTCGACAGCCACACGAGCGGAGTGCGCACGCCGGCGGAGGCGAGGCGCTGCACCGTCGCGACCAGCGCGGCCATCGGCGTCGCGACGATCACGAGGTCGGCCGCAACGAGCGGGGACATGTCGGCAGTCACCTCGAGCGCGGCCGGCAGCGCAATCCCCGGCAGGTAGCGCGCGTTTTCGCGCGCCACGTCGATCTCGGCTGCCCGGCCTCCGTCGCGCGCCCACAGCGCGACGCGCGGCGTGACCGCGGCGCGCGCGACGAGGTGCACCGCCAGCGCGGTTCCCCAGGCGCCCGCGCCGGCGATGCCGACCTTCACGGGAATTGCAAGCGTCCCGTACCGGAGGTTCCTTGCCTTGTCGCAGCGCAGCAACCACCGCCGCCCGAACAAGGACGACGAAAATGGCGCGCTGCGCGACGCCGGTCGCAGCGGGTATCGCCAATACCCGCAAGGCCGGCAACAATGCAGCGCGTCACTTCTCGCCCGTCCTTGTGCAAAGGAACTTCCGGTGCGGGACGCTAGAGCCCGAAGACCTGCGCGATGCGCACGAAGCCGCTCGCGCCGTCGCGGTGGCGCACCTTGAGCCAGCCGGGATTCGTCGCCGTCGCCGCGGAGGTCGCCGGCTCGGCCAGCTCGAGCAGTACGTTCTGCTCCGCGCGGAAGGCGACCGGTGCGGCGTCGTCGGCGCGCTCACGCACCTCCGCGAGCGGGACGCGCACCATCAGCATCCGCCGCTCGGCGAGCGCCTTGCGCTCGATCCAGCCGATCGTGCCGCCGGCGTCGCGCACCTTCGCCCAGCCCTCGACGCTGACGATCACCTCGACCGGCACGTCGCGGCCGTAGAGGAACTGCGGATTCGACTTCGTCGACGGCCCGTCGTAGAGGACCGTCGGCTGCTCGGCGGTGACGCGGTACTCCGCGCCCGTCGCCACAGTCGCGGTCAGCGCGAACGCCACAGCGGCGAGGCGCGTGCAGCGCGCGAGCGCCTGCCGCATCGCCGGCTCAGTTGACGCTGGCCGCTGCCGCCGGTTGCGCCTGCATCTGCGCGACCTGCTGCGCGTACAGCGACTCGAAGTTGATCGGCTGCAGGTGCACCGGCGGGTAGCCTGCGCGCAGCGTCGCGTCGGCGATCGTCTCGCGCACGTACGGGAAGAGCACGGTCGGGCAGTGGATCGCGATGACCGGCTGCATCTGGTCGGCCGGCACGCCCTTGATGGTGAAGATGCCCGCCTGCGCCGCCTCGGCGAGGAAGATCGTGCGGTCGCCCGCCTTCGCCGTCACGGTGACCGTGAGCACGCACTCGTAGACGTCCGGCGCGAGCACGTCGGTGCGCGAGCGCAGGCCGACCTCGACCTGCGGCGGCTCGGTCATCTGGAACGACTGCGGCGAGCCGGGGTTCTCGAGCGAGAGATCCTTGACGTAGATGCGGTCGACGCTGAACTGCACCACGTTCTGCTCGCCCGCGGGGGCGGGTTGCTGCTCGGCCATGGGGCTTCCCTGGGAAAAGGTCAAAACGACCGATTTTACTCCGCCCCGGCCCGGCGGGCCGCCGCGACGACCGGCGTCAGCGCGGCGCGAGCAGCGCGGCGAGCTTGCCCGAGCGCTCGAGCGCGACCAGGTCGTCGTAGCCGCCGACGTGCGCCTCGCCGATGTAGATCTGCGGCACCGTGCGCCGGCCGGTGCGCGCCATCATCTCCGCGCGCCGCCCGGGGTCCTGGTCGACGCGGATCTTGTCGATCGCGGTGACGCCGCGGCTCGCGAGCAGCCGCTCCGCCTGCAGGCAGAACGGGCACACGGCCGTCGTGTACATCGTCACCGGCGGCATCGCCACCCCGCCCGGCGGCGCTTCCTGCGCGGTCATGACTTCTCCACCGGCAGGCCTGCGTCCTTCCAGGCGCGGAAGCCGCCGTTCAGGTTGTAGATGTCCTTGAAGCCCGCCTTCGCCAGCGCCGCGCCGGCCATGCGCGAGCGGCTGCCCGTCGCGCAGTAGGCGATCACCGGGCGGCCGGCGTGCTTCGCGAGCTCGCCCGCGCGCGCTTCGAGCTGCGAGAGCGGAATGTGCACGGCCTGCGGCGCGCGCCCGCCCTCGTATTCCTTCGTCTCGCGCACGTCGAGGAGCACCGCGTCCTGCTGGTTGAGGAGGTGCGTCGCGCCGAGCGTGCCCAGCTCCTTCATCGGCGAGAAGCGCTTCTGCACGAGCGGCCAGACGAGCATCGCGCCGGAGACGAAGGCGACGAGGATCAGCAGCCAGTTTTCCTGGAGGAACGGCATCGGTCGATTCGCGGGCGGCAAAGTAAAATGATAGCCGAACCGCCGCCGCGCCCTCCCCGTCGAGGTCCTGCCCGCGACCCGGCGCCCCGCCCAAGCGAAGCATGCCTCCTCCCTTCCGCCCCGCCGTGCGTCCCGTCGTGCTGGTCATCCTCGACGGCTTCGGCGAGCGCCCCGACGCGCCCGACAACGCGATCGCGCGCGCGCGCACGCCGCACTTCGACGAATTGCGCGCGAACTGCCCGCACGCGACGATCGACGCGTCGGAGCTCCACGTAGGCTTGCCCGGCGGGCAGATGGGCAACTCCGAGGTCGGCCACCTCAACATCGGCGCGGGCCGCGTCGTCTACCAGGACTACACGCGCATCGACCAGGCGATCGCGAGCGGCGAGTTCGACCGCAATCCGGCGATCCTCGACGCGCTCGATGCCGCGAAGGCTGGCGGCAAGGCGCTGCACGTGCTCGGCCTCGCCTCGCCGGGCGGGGTGCACAGCCACGAGCGCCACCTGGCGGCGCTCGTCGACCTCGCCGCGCGCAAGGGCGTCGCAACGATCCACGTGCACGCGTTCCTCGACGGCCGCGACACGCCGCCGCGCAGCGCCGCGGCCTCGCTCGCGCTCATGGAAGAGGCCTGCGCGAAGGCGGCGGCCCGCGGCGCACGCGCGCGCGTCGCCTCGATCTGCGGCCGCTACTACGCGATGGATCGCGACAAGCGCTGGGAGCGCGTCGCGCCCGCGTATGCGCTGCTGGTCGACGGGGCGGCGGGGTACGCGGCATGCTCGGCGCAAGAGGCGCTCGATGCCGCCTACGTGCGCGGCGAGAACGACGAGTTCGTCGGCGCCACCGCGATCCTCGATGCCGACGGCAACCCCGCGCGCATGGAGGACGGCGACGTCGTCGTGTTCATGAACTTCCGCGCCGATCGCGCGCGGCAGCTGACGCGCGCCCTCACCGACCCCGCGTTCGACGGCTTCCCGCGCGCACGCGTGCCGCGCCTCGCCCGCTTCGTCTGCCTCGCCGGCTACGGCGAGGAGTTCGCCCGCCTGCCCGTCGCGTTCGCACCGCAGACGCTCGCCAACGGCTTCGGCGAGATCGTCTCGCGGCAGGGCCTCACGCAGCTGCGGATCGCCGAGACGGAGAAGTACGCGCACGTCACCTACTTCTTCAACGGCGGCAACGAGGCGCCCTACCCCGGCGAGGACCGCATCCTCGTGCCTTCGCCGAAGGTCGCCACCTACGACCAGAAGCCCGAGATGAGCGCGCCGGAGGTGACGGACCGCCTCGTCGAGGCGATCCGCTCGGGCAAGTACGACGCCATCGTGTGCAACTACGCCAACGGCGACATGGTCGGGCACACCGGCGACTTCGCGGCGGCGGTCAGGGCCATCGAGGCGCTCGACGCCTGCGTCGGCCGCGTCGTGGCGGCGGCGCGCGAGGCCGGCGGCGAAGTCGTGATCACCGCCGACCACGGCAACGCGGAGAAAATGCGCGACGACGCCACGCAGCAGGCGCACACCGCGCACACGCTCAACGTCGTGCCGTTCATCTACGTGGGCCGCCCGGGCGCGCGGGTGCGCTCCGGCGGCGCGCTGCAGGACGTCGCGCCCACGCTGCTGGCCATGATGGAACTGCCGCAGCCGGCAGAGATGACCGGGCGCTCGCTTGTCCAGTTCGGACAGTAAGCGTTCGCTATCGCCCCAGACGCGGCCCGCCGGGGAATTTCTCCGACCGGGGAACTCCGTCTACGGGACGCGGACCAATCCGCGTGGCCCCACGACGGGAGGCGCCCCGCGGACGGCGGAAGACCCGTCCGGCGGCGCCACGCAGCGAGCGGCCGGCGCTTTCGATCGGGAAGCGATTCCCGCATACTTGCCCGCAGGGCGGCAAAGGAAAGAAGAGCGATGCGCGACGGATGGAAGAAAGCGGGCCTGATCGGCCTGGGCACGGTGCTGGGGGTGCTGCTGTCCCTCAACTTCAGCGCGGTCGCCCAGCGCGAGGCCAAGCTGCCGATCCCCTACGAGGACCTGCAGCTCCTGTCGGCGGTCTTCGGCAAGATCAAGAGCGACTACGTCGAGCAGGTCAGCGACGAGAAGCTGATCAAGGAAGCGATCCACGGGATGGTGCGGGGGCTCGACCCGCACTCCGACTTCCTCGACGCCGACGCGTTCAAGGAATTGCAGGTCAGCACGCAGGGCCGCTTCGGCGGGCTCGGCATCGAGGTGGGCGTCGAGGACGGCTTCATCCGCGTGGTCTCGCCGATCGAGGACACGCCCGCGTTCCGCGCCGGCGTCCAGGCCGGCGACCTGATCGTCAAGATCGACGACACCGCCACGCGGGGCATGCCGCTGTCCAAGGCGGTCGAGAAGATGCGCGGCAAGCCGGGCACCGAGGTGGTGCTGACGCTGCAGCGCAAGGGCGCGGACGCGTTGATCACGGTGACGCTCACGCGCGAGGAGATCAGCGTCAAGAGCGTGCGCGCGAAGATGCTCGAGCCGGGCTACGGCTACATCCGCGTGCGCAATTTCCAGGAGCGCACCGGCGAGGATCTGGCCAAGGCGCTGCGCGATTTCTACAAGCAGGGCGAGCTCAAGGGCCTCGTGCTCGACGTGCGCAGCGACCCGGGCGGCCTGCTCAACCAGGCCGTGGCGGTGTCCGCGGCGTTCCTGCCGAAGGACGCGCTGGTCGTCTACACCGACGGGCGCACGCCGGACGCGCGCATGCGCCTCACCGCGTCGCGCGAGCACTACATGCGCGGCCGCGGCGAGGACTACCTGCGCGACCTGCCCGCGGGCGTCAAGAAGGTCCCGCTGGTCGTGCTGGTCGACGGCGGCACGGCCTCGGCCTCCGAGATCGTCGCCGGCGCGTTGCAGGACCACAAGCGCGCGACGGTCATGGGGATGGGCACGTTCGGCAAGGGCTCGGTGCAGACGATCCTGCCGCTTGGCAGCAGCGCCGGCCTCAAGCTGACCACGGCGCGCTACTACACGCCGTCGGGCCGCTCGATCCAGGCCAAGGGCATCGAGCCGGACGTGGCCATCGACGACGGCCGCGACTCGCCCAACCGCATCCGCGAGGCGAACCTCGAGCGCCACCTCGAGACGAACAAGCCGGGCGCGGCCGCGACGCCGCCTCCCGGAGCGAGCGCCCGCCCCTCGCCGCAGGACAAGGACGAGAAGCAGGCGCCGCCGCCGCGCTTCGAGTTCGGCGCGCCGGCCGAGGACTTCCAGCTCCGTCAGGCCATCAACCACCTGAAGGGCGAGCCCGTCGTCGCCTCGAACCGCACGCAGTCGGCGGCCGCGACCACGCCGTCCAGCCTGGCGGCACCCGCCAAGGACAAGCCGGCGGCCGTGAAGTAGTCCCGGCTGTCCGGCCCAAGCGCAAGCCCGGCCCAGGCCGGGCTTGTTGCTGTCTGCACATAGGCCATGGGCGGCTGCTCTTCTGCCCATCGTTCACGCGATGTCGTATTGCTGCCAATATTGGCAACAGCTTTCACTGGTACATGTGCTTACAATATTGAAAATCTGCACTTTTTGTGCGATGTTTAGCAACACGTTTAGCAACGCAACGAGTCGTGCGCGCCGCCACCGCCCTGCTCTCCGAGAACCTCGTCCGGATCCTTCGACTCCGGCCGCGGCAAGGCACAGCTGAACTTGCGACTGCGCTCGGCGTCAGCAGCCAGTCGGTCCGGCGCCTGCTGGGGGACCTGCCCGAAGGGTCGGTGCTCGCTGCCGGTCGCACGCGGCGCGCGCGCTACGCCCTGCGCCGGCCGCTGCGCGGCACGCTGACCGACATCCCCGTCTACCAGGTCGATCGGAGTGGGAGCGCGGCACCGCTGGCGACGCTTGCGCTGGCCGCTCCGCAGGGCAGCCTCATGTCGCTGGCGGAAGCCGGCTGGCCCGTACCGGCCGTGTCCCGGGACGGCTGGTGGGACGGCCTGCCGTACCCGGTGCTCGCGATACGCCCGCAGGGCTACCTCGGACGCCAATTCGCCCGCGCCGAGCATCGTGCGCTCGGCGTGGCCCCTGACCCCGAGGAGTGGAGCGACGACGACGTCGTCTGGGTGCTGAGCCAGCGTGGCGCGGATGCGCCGGGCAACCTGATCGTCGGCGACTCCGCGTACGAACGCTGGCTGGAAGCGAAGGTCCGGCCGCCGGCGCCGTTGCATGAGCGCGAGATTCCCGTCGCCTACGCCGCACGCGCCGAAGACGCCGTCGCACTTGCCGGCGGCGGCTCGAGCGCGGCCGGCGAATTCCCCAAGTTCACCGCGGCGCGCGAGCAGGCGGGCGCGACGACACCGCACGTCCTCGTCAAGTTCTCGGGGGCCGCCGGTTCCGCCGCGGAGCGACGGTGGGCGGACCTGCTCGCCTGCGAGCACCTTGCCCTCGCCAGCTCGGCACGATTGCCCGGACCCGGGCCCGCACGTTCGCGCTTGCTGGAGCACGCCGGACGCACGTTCATCGAGGTCGAGCGCTTCGACCGCATCGGCGAGCACGGGCGACTGCCCGTGTGCGACCTCGAGTCCCTGCAGGGCGCGTTCGTGGGCTCGCGCACGACGGCGTGGCCGGACATCGCCGGGCGGCTGCAGGGCATGAAGCTCATCGAGCCCGATGCCGCAGCGGCCGTGGATCACCTGTGGTGGTACGGCCGCCTGATCGCGAACACCGACATGCACCTCGGCAACCTGAGCTTCCGTGTAGGAGAGCCGCTGCGCCTCGCGCCGACGTACGACATGCTGCCGATGATGTACGCGCCGCTTCCCGGCGGCGAGGTGCCGGCACGCGATTTCGCGCCTGCGCTGCCGTTGCCAGCGCAGCGAGCGACGTGGCTTGCCGCCTGCGCCGCCGCCATCGAATTCTGGTCGGCAGCTGCGGCCGACACCCGCATCAGCGAACCGTTTCGCGACACCTGCCGGCGCAACGCCGAGTCGCTCGACGACATCGCGGGCAAGGTCTGATCGCCCGATCCACGGAGCGCCGCGGCCGCTCGCGGGCGCGATCAGGTCATCGGGGGAAGAGGAGCGTGACGAGGAAGCGCAGGCCCCAGCCATGCGGCGCCGACTGCGGGCCCTCGGCCCAGTAGCGCGCACCGGCCCCGAAGCTCACCAGCTGGTCGCCGACCTTCGCCACCTTGCTCACCAGCGCGTTGACCGGGACCGTCCACTGCTCGCCCTTCCAGTCGTAGGTCGTCTCCGTCTGCAGCGTGAAAGTCCACGCGTCCTTCGTCGTGTACGAGAGGAACGGCTGCAGGAACGTGGTGCTGAGGTCGGGGCGCGAGCTGGTGCCCGCGACCGACCAGAGGTGGTTGAACAGGAGCCCGTAGGTCCACGGGCCGTCCTGCTTGAGCGCAACCGCGGTCGGACCGAGGCCCCACTTCTCCGCGCCCAGCAGGTCGTCGGTGGCGGTGGGCAGCAGCAGCACCGGGCCCACGCCCCAGATCACGCCGTTCGCCGTCGGCTTCTTCGGCGAGAAGAAGAAGCTCTGCACGGTGTCGCCCAGCCCGAACTGGCTGCCCGCTCCGGGGAAGACGTCCTCCTGCTGCACCACCGGCAGGATCGTGCGCGAGATCACGTTCCAGTCCGCGTCGAGCGACATCGGGACGACCGGCTGGACGTTGAGCAGCCAGCGCGAGCCGTCGTCGACGGGGCCGATGCCGCGGTCGTAGTTGAGCTGGAACGGGACGCTGATCAGCGCTGCGATCGGATTGGCGAGCTTCTTTGCCAGGTCCTCGGCGCTGTCCTGGGCGGCGGAAGCTCCGTTGAATCCGAGGCCGATCGCGCAAGCCGCGAGTCCTGCAATCGTTCGCATCGTATTCGCCTTCAGGGTTGCGAAGCGGGTTGCGCCAGGGCGCAGCCGGCGGAGGGCTTCAGCGCGGCGGCGCGTGCACGACGCGCCAGTCGTTCTTCATGCTCACCACGAGCCAGCCCCGCCCGCCGGCCTCGTCGAGGCCCCGCGCAAGGCGGCCGACGTGCGAGTCGCGATCGTACGCGAACTCGCGCCTGGCGTCGTCGTGGTGCACGATCAACCCGAGCCGCGCACCCGGGCCGGCGGTCACGTACTCGAGCATCTCGAAGTCGCCGTCGGAATTGCCGAACGCGGCGATCGGCCGGCGGCCGATGAACTTGTGGATGCCCACCGGCTTGCCGGCCTTGTCGTCGATGAAGTCGATCTCGGGCAGGCGCACGATCGCCGGCTTGCCGTCGCGCAGCTCGTATTTCGTGCGGATGCTCGAGCCGATCACCTGCCCGGGCGGGATGCCGTAGAGCTCCTGCGACATGGTGCGCAGGAACTCGACGCCACCGCCGGAGACTATGTAGGTCGAAAAGCCGTTCGCGCGCAGGTAATCGAGCAGCTCGCGCATCGGCTTGTAGGTGAGCTCGACGTAGCGGCGCTTCAGCGTGGGATGCACCGCGGTCTTCGCCCAGTCGCGAACGATCTGCGCGAACTCCTCGGCCGTGGTGCCCGCGTGCGTGGCCATGACGAGCTCGGCAAGCGCGCGCTCCCCGCCGGCCGCCAGCGTCGCGACGTCGCCCTCCAACGCCGCCTTGAACGGTTGCGTCGTGGCCCAGTGCGGGCGCGAGGGCGCAAGAGCCTTCACGCGGTCGAGCGCGAACGCCAGCTGGAAGTACACCGGCTGCTCGGACCACAGCGTGCCGTCGTTGTCGAACACGGCGATGCGATCGACGGGCGCGACGTAGTCCTTGCTGCGCTTGTCGGTGACCGCCTTGACGAAGGAAACGATGCGCTGCTTGGCCGGGCCGTCGTTCCACGACGCCAGCGCTTCCGCGGCCTGGGCCGCGCCGGCCGGCAGCGCGAGCAGCAGCGCGACGATCGCGAAAAGGCGGCAGCCGGCGGAATTCCACGTCACGGAACGACCTTCTATTGACACTTCGGAAAGTGAGTGACGGCGGGTCCTTTCACTTCGTCATTCCCGCGCAGGCGGGAATCCAGCGTCGCTGATTGACAAAGACGCTGGGTCCCCGCTTTCGCGGGGACGACGATGAATCGAATCGCAGCGTCACCGCATCTCCGGATGTTCAATAGTCGTGCGCCGCGCTCGCCAGCAATGTGCAAGGGGCCGCCCCGACTCGCCGGAGCGGCCCCTGGCGCGCGAACCGCGGGCTCAGTTGCTGGAAGGTTTGGAGAGCTTCTCCATCGCGTCGCCGATGCTGAAGCTGCCCGGCTTCTGGCGCGGCGGGAAGTCCTTGAAGCTCGTCAGCCACTGTCCGACGTAGGTCTGCGCCGGAACCAGCACGAATGCGCGATCGATGCGCCAGCGCTGGTAGCCCATGCCCTCGTGGTCGGCGCGCTCGAACGGGTCCGAGCGCAGGTTGAAGAGCTTGGGCAAGCGCAGCGGCACCATCGGCTCCTCCCAGACGTCGAACCCGTGCGCGCGCTGCTCCAGGAACGCGATCTTGTACTGCTGGTAGCGCAGGCCCGCGAGGTTGCCGTCGTCGGTCCAGTAGAGGAACTCCTTGCGCGGCCACTCCTTCGTCTCGCCCTTGAGCGCCGGCATCAGGTTGTAGCCGTCGACGTGCACCTTGTACGGCACGCCGCCGATCGTCGCGCCGGCCTTGAGCTGGTCCTTGACGTTCGGCTGGCCCACGGCCGCCATGAGCGTCGGCAGCCAGTCCTCGTGCGAGACGATCTCGTTGATCTCGGTGCCCGGCTGGATCACGCCGGGCCAGCGCATCACGAACGGCACACGGTAGCCGCCCTCCCAGTTCGTGTTCTTCTCGCCGCGGAACGGGGTCGTGCCGCCGTCGGGCCAGCTCATCACCTCGGCGCCGTTGTCCGTCGTCCAGATCACGATCGTGTTGTTCGCGATGCCGAGGTCTTCGAGCTTCTTCAGCATCATCCCGATGTGATTGTCGTGCTCGACCATGCCGTCGGGATAGACGCCCAGCCCGGTCTTGCCCTTCGACTCGGGCCGCAGGTGCGTCCAGATGTGCATGCGGGACGTGTTGAACCACAGGAAGAACGGCTTGCCGGCCTTCGTCGCCCGCGACATGAAGTCCATCGAGGCATCCGTCACCTCGTAGTCGATCGTCTCCATGCGCTTGCGGTTGAGCGGTCCCGTGTCCTCGCACTTCTGCTTGCCCCACTTGCCGAAGCGCGGGTCGTCGGGCAGCGTGCTGACCGTGGTCGTCGCGACGCACTTGAACACACCGCGCGGACCGAACTTCGCCTTGAACTCGGGGTTCTTCGGATAGTCCTCGTTCTCGGGCTCCTCCTCGGCGTTGAGGTGGTAGAAGTTGCCCATGAACTCGTCGAAGCCGTGCACCGTCGGGAAAAACTCGTTGCGGTCGCCGAGGTGGTTCTTGCCGAATTGGGCAGTCATGTAGCCCTGCGCCTTCAGCAGCTCAGCGAGCGTGGGGTCCTTCGCCGACAGCCCTTCCGGCGCGCCCGGCAGGCCGACCTTCGTGAGACCCGTGCGCATCGGCGACTGGCCGGTGATGAACGCCGCGCGGCCGGCCGTGCAGCTCTGCTGCGCGTAGGCATCCGTGAAAAGGGCGCCTTCCTTGGCGATGCGGTCGATGTTCGGCGTGCGGTAGCCCATCTGCCCGCGGTTGTAGGCGCTGACGTTCCAGTAGCCGACATCGTCGCCGAACATGACGAGGATGTTGGGCTTGGCCTGCGCGTGGGCGGCGGTCGCGGCGAGCGCGAGTGCCGACGCGCACGCTAGGGCGGCGATGCGGTTCACGGCTTGTCGAAGCATGGCTGGCGTTTCCTCGGGGTCGGGGACGAAGCGGCGCGGGAGGCGCCGGACGGTGCGCGAGTCTGCCCGAAGCGGGGCCACGCTGTCCATTCGAATCCCCTCATGGCTTTGATAACATCTGCGCATGGACTTCGACCTCCGGTTCCTCGCCCACGCGCGCGCGCTGGCGGAGGAAGGCAGCTTCGCGCGGGCAGCGCGCGCGCTGCACATCACGCAGCCCGCCCTGTCGCGCAGCATCCAGCAGCTCGAGCGGCGCACGGGGATCGCGATCTTCGAGCGCGGCAAGGGCCGGGTCGTTCCCACCGAGCTCGGGCGGCTGTTCCTCGAGCGTTCGCGCGAGCTTCTCGACCGCGCCGAGGCGTTCGACCGCGAGCTGACGCTGCTGCGCGGCACGGGCACCGGCCGGCTCAACGTCGGCGCGGGGACGTTCCCGACCGCGCTGTTCATGGGGGAGGCGGTGGGCAGGTTCCTCCGCGCGAACCCCGGCGTGTCCATACGCGTGGCCAACGACAACTGGGCGAGCCTCGTCATGTCGCTGCTGCGCCGCGAGCTCGACCTGGCGGTGATCGGGCTGGTCCCGCGCGACGAGGCTGCCGGACTCGACCTGACGCCGCTCTCCGAGTGGCAGGCAGCGTTCATCGTGCGCAAGGGCCATCCCCTGCTGGGCAACGGCGCCCTCGCGCTCGCCGACGTCGCGGCCTATCCGATCGCCTCGACGGTTCGCCTCGGCCCGGCCATCACGGAGCGCCTGCTGGCGGCGCGCGCGCGCCGCGACGCCGCTCGGCCGATCCCCGACGTCGGCTGCGAATCGATGGCGATGCTGAAGGCCGCCGTCGTCGCGACCGACCACGTGCTCTTTGCGACGCTGTCGATCTTCGCGCCCGAGCTCGAGCGCGGCGAGCTCGCCGCGCTTCCGCTGGCCGACCCGCGGCTCGCCGCGAACTTCGCCATCGCCCGTGTCTCCGGCCGCTCGCTGCCGCGGATCGCGGACGACCTCGCGCGCGCCATCGTCGAGGCGGACCGCGGCGCGCACGCGGCCGAGTCGGCTCTGCGCAAGCGCTGGCTGGGCGGCGCGCGGCCGGCACGCCACGCCGCGCCGACGAGAGTCGCGTAGCGCCGGGGTTAGCGTCGCGGCGCCGCGAGCTCCCGCGCGAAGCGCGCCAGCTCCGCGTCGTCGGGATCGATCTCGAGCAGCAGCTTCGCGCGCTGCGCGGCCTTCGCCACGTCGCCCTTCTCGCGCTCGTAGCTCGCCAGCGCGAAGAGGACGTCGCGGTCGTAGGGATGACGCGCGAGCACGCCCTCGAGCGCCTTCAGCGCTTCCGCACGCCTGCCCGCGTCGTGCAGCGCGACGCCGTGCACGTAGGCGTAGCGCGCGCTGTCGGGCGCGAGCCTCGCGGCCGCGCCCAGTTCGGCGAGCGCCTCGCTCATGCGCTTCTGTCGCGCATACGACAGCCCGAGCGCGTGGCGCGCGCCGGCCGCGCCGGGATCCGCCTTCACCGCGGCGGCCAGCGTGTCCTGCGCCTCGCGCTCGAGGCCGCGGCTGCGGTAGTAGTCCGCGAGGTTGACCGACGCCGGCGCGTAGGTGGCATCGAGCGAGAGCGCCCTGCGGAACGAATCGACCGCGGCATCCGGCCGGCCGCGCGCGAGCTGCAGGCCGCCGAGCTCGGTGTGCGCCTCGGGACGGTCGGCGTTGAAGCGCAGCGACGCCTCGTACTCGGCGAGCGCGGCGTCGAAGCGCGAGCGGTCGGCCTCGGCCATCCGGCGCTCGGGCGGGCCCGCCAGCGCGCGCGCGGCCTCCATGCGCACGCCGCGCGACGGATCGGCGAGCAGGCGCGGCAGCAGCCGCGCGCGCAACGCCGGATCGGCATCGCGCAGGCCGCGCACGGCCGCGGCGCGAACCATCGGGTCGCCGTCGTCGAGCGCCTTCGCCAGCAAGGCGCCGCCGTCGCGCGCGGGGTAGTTCGCGAGCCGCGGGATCGCGCTCGCCCGCACGATCGGAGGCTGCGCGGCATCCGCGACGATCGCGGCAAGCGCCTGCCGGCCGCCGGGAGCGCCGCGATCCGCGGCGTGGAAAGCCTCGGCGAAGCCCTGCGCGCCTGGCTTGCGCTGCGGGTACCAGCGCGCCACCGCGTCGGCCGCCCACTTCGCCCCCTGCTTCGCGTGGCAGCTGCCGCACGCGTTGGGCGTGCCCAGCGCGACGCTGCGGTCGGGTCGCGGGATGCGCATCGAGTGGTCGTGACGCGGATCGACGACCATGTACGTCGTCGTCGGCATGTGGCACGCGGCGCACGCGGCGCCGGGCGAGCCCTGCTTGTGGCGGTGGTGCGCCGCGACGTCGAAGCGCGACGGCGCGTGGCACTGCGCGCACACCGCGTTGCCGGGAGCGCGCAGCTTCTGCGAGTGCGGGTCGTGGCAGTCGCTGCAGGTCACGCCCTTCGCGTGCATGCGGCTCTGCAGGAACGAGCCGTGGTCGTAGACCTCTTCACGCTGCTGCCCGTCGGCGTGGTAGAGGCCCGGGTCGATCGTCGCCACGCGGAAGGCGTCGCCCAGCGGCCTGCCCGGGTGCCACGCGTCGTCGAACTGGCCGCGCCGCGCGTGGCAGCGCGCGCACGTTTCGGTCTCGCGGCTCGAGCCGCGCGTCGCGGAACGCGACGCGTTGCCCGACACGGCGTCGATGGGCCACGTCACGCCGCGGCGCTCATCCAGCGCGACGGTCAGCCCCTTCGACGCGTCCGCACCCCTCGCGGCGGGCTCGCGTCTCGCCCACGCGACGTGAGCCGACCCCGGGCCGTGGCACGCCTCGCAGCCGACGTCGATCTCCGACCACGTCGTCTTGTACGTTCCGCTCGCCGCGTCGTAGTTCTTGCGCAGGTTCGTCGAGTGGCAGTCGGCGCACTGGTAGTTCCACGTCTGGTCGATGCCCGTCCAGTGCAGCGCTTCGCCGGCCTTGAGCTTGCGGTCGGGATAGAGGTGGAACCAGCGCTGTCCGCCCTGCGTCTTCGGCCGCGCGTCCCACGCGATGCCCAGCGCCTGCAGGCGTCCGCCGGGCAGCTCGACGAGGTACTGCTGCAGCGGGTAGAAGCCGAACGTGTAGCGGATCGGGAAGTCGGCGAGCCTGCCGTCCGGCCCGTCGGTGCTGACGAAGTAGCGGCCGTCGCGGCGGAAGAAGCGCGTCGTCACGCCGCGGTGCGTGAACCGCGCGTCGGCGAAGTCGCCGAGCACGGTCTGCCCGCTCGCCTCCTCCATCGCGCGGTCGTGGTGCGAGCCTCGCCACGCCTGGTGCTCCTTCGCGTGGCAGCCCGCGCACGTCGCGGTGCCGGCGTACGTCGGCGCCGGCTGCGCGAGCGCGTGACCGGCGAGCAGGATGCTCGCCGCGAGGACGGCAAGAAGGACGGTTCGCATCGGCGTCATCGGGATGGAGGCGCGGCCAGGGGGGCGTTCCGGTAAGCGGCGTCACGCCCGCGCAGCACCGGCACGATATCCTAACAACCATGCAGGCGCTTCCCGCCCCGATCGGTGCAACCCGCGCGCGCTTTCGCCGCCGCTTGGCGCGCGCCGTCGCCGTCGCCTTCCTGGCTGCCGCGACCGCAGCGCCGGCGTGCGGCCTCGAGGACCCCTCGTCGATCTCCTCGATGCGCGGGGCGCTCAACATGGCGTTCCCCGATGCGCTGCACGTGGGCACCGCCGTGTGGCAGGCGCAGGCCGCCGGGACGCTGCCGCGCGACGAACTGCTGCAGCGCGACGACCTCGCTCCCGAGGCGCGCGCGACGCTGCGCCTGTTCAAGGCCAACGCGCTGATGCGCCAGCTGGCCGCGCGGCTCGACGACGAGCAGGCGCGGCGCGCCAATCCGCGGCTGGCCGTCGTGCTGATCGGCCCGGTGCTGTGGACGCGCTTCACGGCGCAGGAGGGCAAGGTCGTCGCGAGCTTCCACGCGCCGGGGCCCGAGTTCGGCGACGTCGTCGTCGTCACCGAGGCGGCGGTCGTCGAGGCGATCGTGCGCGGGGACCTCACGTTCGCAGTCGCGCTGGAGCGGCGCGTCGCGCGGCTGTACGGCGCCGACGAGACCGTCGCCGCGGCGCGGGCCTGGCTCGTCGCGCAACCCTGAACGCGTCGTCATGCTGAAGTCTGTCCTGCGCGAGCCGCTCGTGCACTTCCTGCTGCTCGGCGCGGCGCTCTTCGCCGCCGACGCCTGGCTGCGTCCCGCGAGCGCGCCCGCCGGATCGACCGAGATCGTGGTCGGCGAGGCCCGCATTCGCTCGCTGGCCCAGAACTTCCGCCGTACCTGGCAGCGGCCGCCCTCCGCCGCCGAGCTCGAGGGCCTCGTCGCCTCGCACGTGCGCGAGGAGATCCTCTACCGCGAAGCGCTCGCGCTCGGCCTCGACCGCGACGATGCCGTCATCCGCCGCCGGCTGCAGCAGAAGGTGGAGTTCGTCTCCGAGGAGGCGGCCGCCCTCGCCAAGCCCGCCGAACAGGACCTCGCGAAGTACCTCGCCGACCACGCGGACGCGTTCCGCATCCCGCCTCGCGTCACGTTCCGCCAGGTCTTCCTCGACCCGCGCAAGCGCGGCGGCGCGCTCGACGCCGACGCGAGGCGCCTGCTCGACGTCCTCAACGGCACGCGGGCGCCCTCGGATCCGTCCGCGCTCGGCGACGGCCTCGCGCTGCTCGAGCCGCGCTACGAGGACGCGCCGCAGGCCGACGTCGCGCGCCAGTTCGGGCAGGAGTTCGCCGCGGACCTCGTGAAGCAGCCGCAGGGACGCTGGTCGGGGCCGGTGGCATCCGGCTATGGAGCGCATCTCGTCAGGGTCGATGCGCTCGTGCCGGGGCGCCTGCCCACGGTCGACGAGGTGCGGCCGCTGCTCGAGCGCGAGTGGTCCAACGCGCGCCGGCAGGAGGTCTCGAAGGCGTTCTACGACAAGCTGCGCGCCAAGTACAAGGTGACTGTGCAGATGCCGGAGCCGGGCAGGCCGTGACCGCGCTCGCCCGCTGCGCACTCGCGCTGGCCGCGATGGCGGCGGCACTCGCGTGCGCGCCGCTGCGCGCGCACGAGCTGCAGCCCGGGTTCCTGGAGCTGCGCGAGGCCGCGCCGGGGCGCTTCGACGTGCTGTGGAAGCTGCCCTCGCTCGGCGAGGGCGGCGACGTGCGCATGCCGATGGTGCCGGTCTTCCCGGAGTCCTGCCGCCAGCTCGGCGAGGCGCGCACCGAGCGCGCCGGCACGGCGTGGCTGTTCACGGCGAAGATCGAGTGCAAGGGCGGGCTCGCCGGGCAGACGCTCGCCGTCGAGGGGCTGGAGAGCTTCGCGACCGACGTGCTGGTGCGCGTGCAGCACGCCGACGGCGGCGTGGAGACGCACGTGCTGAAGCCGGCGGCGCCCGCGGTGAAGCTGCGCAGCGCGGGCGACACGCGGCGCGGCGCGGGCGCCTACCTCTACCTCGGCATCGAGCACATCCTGCTCGGCGTCGACCACCTGCTCTTCGTGCTGGGCCTGCTGCTCATCGTCCGCGACCGCTGGACGCTGGTGAAGACGATCACCGCGTTCACCGTCGCGCACAGCATCACGCTGGCGGTCGCGACGTTCGGCGTCGCGAAGGTCGCCGCGGCCCCGCTCAACGCGGCGATCGCGCTGTCGATCCTCTTCCTCGGTCCCGAGATCGTGCGCGTGTGGCGCGGCGAGACGAGCTTCACCATCCGTCACCCGTGGGTGGTCGCGTTCGCGTTCGGCCTGCTGCACGGCTTCGGCTTCGCCAGCGGGCTCGCGCTGCTGGGCCTGCCGAAGGACGAGATCCCGCTCGCGCTCCTGTTGTTCAACGTCGGCGTCGAGGTCGGGCAACTCGCGTTCGTGCTCGCCGTGCTGCTGCTCCTGCGCGCGTTCCGGCTGCTGGCGATCCGGTGGCCCCCGCTCGTGGAGCGGCTGCCGGGCTACGTGGTCGGCACCCTGGGCGCCTACTGGACGATCCAGCGCGTCGCCATTCTCTTGCGAGGGCTAGCGTGAGCGTGAGCGCGATCGCGGTTGCCGGCCTGCTGCGGCGCGCCGCCGCGGCCCTCGCGCTTCTTCCCGCTGCCGCGCTCGCGCACGAGGAGACCGGCCAGGCCGCGGGCTTCCTCGCCGGACTCGCGCACCCGGTGTCGGGCATGGATCACGTGCTCGCGATGATCAGCGTCGGCCTGTGGGGTGCGGTGCTCGGCGCGCCTGCCATCTGGGTGCTGCCGGTCGCCTTTCCGCTGGTGATGGCGGTGGGCGGCTTCCTGGGTCTCGCCGGGATGCCGGTGCCGGGCGTCGAGATCGGCATTGCGCTGTCGGCGATCGTGCTGGGCGCGATGGTGCTGCTGGAGGCCCGCCCGCCGCTGTGGGCGGCCGCCGCGATCGTCGCGTTCTTCGCGATCTTCCACGGCCACGCGCACGGACGCGAGCTGCCGCCGGGGACGAGCGCGCTGCTCTACAGCCTCGGCTTCGTCGTTGCGACGGGCCTGCTGCACGCGACCGGCATCCTGCTCGGTGTTGCGCACCGGTGGGCAGCGGGGCGGCACGCGGTGCGCGTTGCCGGAGGCGGCGTCGCGCTCGCCGGCCTCTTCTTCCTGTGGCGGGCGATCGCATGACTGCTGCCGCGCGCTGCAGCATCACCGTGCTCGCGGGGCTCGCCGCGGCGCCGGCGCACGCGCACCTCGTCGAGACGGGCTTCGGCGCGTTCTACGACGGGCTCGCGCACGTCGCGGTCACGCCGGCGGACCTGCTGGTCGTCGTCGCCGTCGCGCTGCTGGCGGGGCAGCGCGGCAGCCGCGCTGCACGGCTCGCGCTCTTCGCGCTGCCGCTCGCGTGGCTCGCCGGCGGCATCGTCGGCGCGCGCTGGCAGGGCTTGGTTGCGTGGCCGCTGTGGACGACGCTCACGTTCGCAATGGCGGGCGCGCTCGTCGCCGCGAACGCCAAGCTGCGTGACGCCGGCGTCGCCGTGCTGGCTGTCGTCGCGGGATTGCTGCACGGCCTGGTCAATGGCGCGACGATGGCGCCGGGCGGCGCGACGCCGCTCGCGCTCGCCGGCGCGGTCACCGCGGTGTTCTGCGCGACCGCGATCCTCGCCGCCGAGGTGAGCGCGCTGCCCGCCGGCTGGCCGCGCATCGCGGTGCGCGTGGCCGGCAGCTGGATCGCCGCTGCCGGCTTGCTGATGGTGGGCTGGCTGCTGCGCGCCTAACTGTGAAATTTCAATGCGATGTTTCGCCGATCCATGAATTCAGTTCATGCGTCGTCCCCGCGAAGCCTGCCCCCGAGGACTGCAGTCGGGGGGCGGGGACCCAGTGTCTTTCGTGCCAGCCAGCTTGTCGAAGCGGCGAGACGCTGGGTCCCCGCCTTCGCGGGGACGACGACTCATGGATGCGAGCAGCGCATGCCTTGCAGCAACAACGTCTTGACAGATGACGCCTAGCCCGGCGTGTACCAGATCGGCGAGGTGTAGGCGCGCTCCTGCAGCGTCATCGACGTGCCCGGCAGCGGCTTGTTGCCGAAGCGCTTCGCGTCGTAGGCGGTCCAGCGCGGCGTCGGGATCTCCAGCACTCGCACGTAGTAGAACGCGCGCTGCTTCGGGTCGAACGCGGGGTCCTTCCAGACCGCGATCAGCTCGGGCGAGCCGATCGTGTTCGTGTAGGTCGCGTTGGCGACGTCCACCGTGCTGCCGACCGGCGTCCGGCTGCGGCCGTCGGCGTCGATCTTCCTGCCGCCCGACACCGCGACGTCGTAGACGCGCTCCTGCGTCTTGCCGTCCGCGGTCGTCCAGCCCTTGATCACCTGGATGCGGTCGAGGTTCGCGCCGATCGGGTCCTTGAGCGCCGCGACGAGGAACGTCGGCGCCTTGCCGTTCGCCGCGGCGGGCAGCTCGCCGCCCATCGGCACGCCCTTCGAGTAGCCCACGGAGGCCGGCATGCGGTTGCCGGCGTCGGCGCCCACGAAGTCGTAGCCGCCGAAGAAGCGCACGACCATCCGCGAGCCGGTCGTCGCATACGTCTCGCGGCGCTTCATCGCGTCGAAGATCGCCTCGCGCGTGTTCTCCGTCGCCCACACCGCCGCGTATCCCGCGGCGCCCACCTCCCAGTCCATGATCCGCACGCCGGTCTTCGCGTTGTTCACGAACGTCGCCGTCAGCCGTTCCGGGCTGGGCTCCTGCGGCGCGGTCTTGCCGAAGAAGTTGTCCTCCTCCATCGCGGCGAGTCCCGTGTGCGCGTCGCTGCTGCCGATCAGGCCGAACTTGAACGGGTTCGTCCCGAGCTTCGCCTCGAGCGAAAGGCCATTGCGGTAGGCCGCGCGGGCGTACTCGAACTCGAGCATGTCGTTCGTCTTCGCCACGGTCCCGTCGAGGTTCCCCTTGTCCCACAGCTCGAAGTTCGCGAACTCGTCGTTGGGCGAGAGGAAAGGATGCGCCTCGCCCGTGCCCTTGGTCTGCGTCACCTCGTAGAGCGGCTCCCAGCGCGCGCGCGTGCGGGCGTAGTCGCGGTCCACCGGCTTGCCGAACGCCTCGACGACCGGGAACATGCGGCCGTTGGAGACGTTGCCGTTGTGGGCGATGGCGAGCACCTCGCTGCCGGTCTTCTGCTCGGTGGCCGCCATCCACTTCCACAGGTCCACGGGGTTGTCGCTGCCCAGCGGCGGCATCGTCGTGAACGGCTCGACGAGCGAAGCCTGCGCGCCGTTGCCGCGGAAGATCACGTTGCGGTGCAGGTTGTTGCCGCCGGTGTTCGAGGTCCACTCGTAGCCGATGAACGCGGTGAAGCGCCCCGGATCGTTGTACGCCTCCGCTGCCTTGATCGTCTCCTGCCAGGCATTTCGGTAGGACGTGGTGCCAGGAACGGGAAACCCCTTGGGCATCTGGCCCTTGCCGAAGCTGACGATGATGTCCATCGCCGCTTCAGCGCCTTTGCCGCCGCGGATCTCTTCGTACCACTTGCGACCCTGCGGGGTGGCGAGCAACTCGGCGTCGCCGCCCATGAGCTGCGGGAAGAAGCCCATGCCGTCGGAGTGATCGGCCACCACGAGGAAGTCGAGCGGGCGCGAGAGCTTCACCGGCTGCCCCGAGTTGGAGGTCACCTCCTCGCCGCGGGCGAAGCGGTAGGCGTCCTTCGGCGTCAGGCGCGCGCCGAACGCGCCCGCGTCCATGGAGAAACCGGTGTGCAGGTGGGTGTCGCCGAAGTAGGGCCGCACCGGGTACGTGCGACCGGCGTAGGGTGAATAGGCCGGCTTCGCGGCGTGGACCTTCGCGGCCTTTTCCTTGTCGAGGTCGCCCGCGTCGCTCGCGAACGCTGAAGGGACGGCGCATGCGGCTGACATGGCGGCGACGAGGACGCCAAGCCACGGAGACGTCGGGAAGCGCTTCATGGAACGGGATCTCCTCTCTTGTCGCGACGGCATCAGGATCGGCGGCCGCGGCGATCGGAAGCCGGCGGCGGCATGCAGTCGCTCCGACAACGCGCCGGTCGGACACAGTTGGTGCCGAAGCGTTGCCGGACGTTCGGCGAAACCGGGCACGCCGTCGCCCGGCCTGCCCGCATCGTGGTTGCCACTGGCCGCAGGTTGGCTGACCGAGGAGGCGCGCCAACCCGTGGCGAATGGCCGCAATGCCAACGTCACGACCGACGTGCGCTTCGCGCACTCGTCGGCGGCAGGAGGGGATTCGTGTTCAGCTACCAGCGGAACACGACGGCGATCGACGGGCCGCTCAGGTTCAGCTCCTGGAACGGCTTGCCGGAACCGAAGTCGTAGTCGAGGTACCGGTACGCCAGGACGGCGTCAATCGAACCCCACGAGTAGCCGATGCCCCCCATGGCCTGCCACGTGAGGTCGGAGTCGCCCGTGCCGACGTCGACGTACCAGGGCACGAACCAGCGGCGGTCGCCGGTGAAGTACCAGCGGCCCTTCGCGCCGACGATGGCGTCCCAGTTGGTGCGGCTGACCGACGAGCCGCCCGTGCGGCCGGCCGCCGGAATGCCGCCGATGTCGCCCGTCAGCCCCCAGTCGATCGTCTGCTCGAGGTCGACCATGCGCGCGCCGAGGAAGGCATCCATCGTCGCGCTGGGCTGCGCCACCAGCGCGTACTCGCCCGCGAGCGTCCAGACCCAGCCCTTGAGGTCGTAGTTGATGCTGGCCTCCGCGGTGGCCGGGATCTGGATGCCGCCGATCGTGAAGTCGCGCGTGCCCGACCGGTTCGAGCCGATGTTGAGATACATCACGTCGGTGAAGCCGCCCCAGCGCCCCTTCTTCGCTTCGAACGAGCCCATGAAGACGAACTTGAGGTTGTCGAGGATCTTGTCGACGTCGACCTCGACGCTGGGCGAGTTCCCGGACGGCGGGAAATTGGTCTTGCCGTCGATCGTGGGGAAGTAGCCGTAGAGCTGGGCGCCGAACTGCCATTGGTCCGAGGGCTGCGCCACGGCCAGCGTGGGCGTGAGCGCAGCGAATGCGACGAGCGATGCACCGGCCACTGCTGTCATGCGACGGATCATGGGCATTCCTTCACGATTGATCGGGATTCGGCCGACCACGCCAGCGGGTGGGGCCGACGACGCGCTCGGCCCGAGCTACCCCCCTCAGGGGAGGTCTCGCACCTGCCATCTCAAAGGTAATTATCCACCGCGGCCACCTGGGGCCGCCATGCAAAACACGACACCGGATGGACATTTCCGGACGGGCGACCGGAGAATCCGCATGCGCTGATCTGCATCAACCATGCGTTCCCGGGCACCTCCGTCGCGCGAGCACGCCTCCGCCGCCGCGCCCCGACCCCGCGGTCAGACGAGGACCTTCAGGACCTTGATCAGCAGCTCCTTGAGCGGCACCTGGGTGGCGGCGAGGGCGACGAACGGCAGCGCCATCGGCACGAGGATGGCGGTGACCGCCTTCCTGCTGATCGGGACCGAACGCAGCTTCCGCGACGCTTCGAAGGCGGCCGCGGCGTCGGCGAGCGGCCCGATGCCTGCGGGCTCCAGCATCTCGGCGTCCGCGTCGGAGCGCTCGATCCAGCGCCGGTGGACCGCGCGCCCCTGAGCACCCGCCAGTGCCGAGTACGCGGGCAGCGCGGCCTTGCGCGTCGCGCGCAGGACCGGCGCGAGCGCGAGCAGCGGCAGCAGCAGCAGAAGCGTCCAGCCGGCCGCGAAGGCCAGCGCCGGCACGCGGAACGACGCCAGCGTCGCGCCGTGATGGACGGCCTCGTGCGCCCAGCGCGACGCCAGCACCGCGGCCAGCGCCAACGTCACCAGCGTGAATGCATTGGGCAGCGTCTCGACGAACGCGATGCCGCCCGTGCGGTCGGGATGCGTCGGGACGAGCGCGAGGCGCAGGCGCCCGACGCGCCACATCCAGTACGTCACCAGCCCGATCCGCCAGATCCAGCCGAGCAGCAGCGCGACGTAGATCGCTCGCGCCACCCACATGAACCACCAGCCCCCGAAGCCGAGGCGGCCGCCTGCGTCCGTTGCCCACGACAGCGCGTCGTCGCCCGGGTCCGGCCGGTCGGCCAGCGCCCACGCGACCGCTGCGCCCAACGCGAGCACCCACGGCAGCGCCGCGTCGCGAAGCCGCGTCACGTCGCGCAGGACGGCGTCGAACGCCGGCCGCGTTGCCGCGTCGACGGCGCCGCTGGCCACGAAGCGGCGCGCGAGCGAGGCGCCCTTGCGGTGCAGCGCCGACTCGGCGAGGACCAGCAGCGGGATCGCTATCAGGCAGCGGACGTGGACGCCGTAGTGCTGGAGCAGCGGCTCTCCCGCATCGACGCCGAGCAGCCGGCCCTGCAGCAACGACCACAGCGCGATCGGCAGCCACGCGATCGCGGCGAGGATCGCCGCGCGCCGCCCCGTGCCGAGATCGCCGCCCGGCACCAGCCGCAACCGTCGCCACCAGCGCAGCGGAGCCTCGTTGTCCACGGGCGAAAAGGCCGCCCCCGCGGGGACGGCCTCTTCGCTTGTCGCCGGCCGGCTCATCGCGCGGCGCTCCTTTGACGACCGCCTAGGACTTCGGCGGCACCGCCTTCTGCCAGGACGAGTCGGGATCGAACGCCTTGATGCCGGCAGCGGCGGCCGAAGTGTTCGGCCCGAGGTCCTTCTCGTACACCACGCCGTCCTGGTTCACGATGAAGGACATCACGCCGGTGTCGCCGTACTTCGCGGGCGTGGCGAGCAGTGCGAAGCCCTCCGTCATGCGGCCGTTCTTCACGTAGCTCTTCGCCCCGCCCGGCGCGTTCTTGCCCTGCGCGGTGAGGATGCGGTAGACGTAGCCATGGAACGGTTGGCTCAGCTTCGCGTCAGCGAACTGCGCGCCGAGCGGGGCTTCCGGCTCGCCGGGAAGCGACGCCCAGTACAGCCCGTCGCGCTTGCCCGGCGTCGACAGCGCGCGCATGGCGAACGCCTTCACTCCGTCGCCGTCCCAATCGCGTGCCGCGTACTCGAGCTGCGCGTCGACGTAGGCGAGCGAGACCTGCATCGCCGCCAGTTCGTTGCGCCCGATGCGGCGCACGCGCATCTCCTCGGCCGCCGCGCGCGTGTCGAACTGCCAGCCCGCGGCCGTCTTCACCAACGGAATCGGCATCGTCCAGCCGCGCGTACCCACCTCGACCATCGCCCTGTCGCCGCCCGCGCCGACGATCTTGTGACCGCGCGCCCAGGCTGCGAGGAAGTTGGTGCGGTCCTCGGCCGTCGCGTCGTCGACCGGGATGTAGCGCTTGTAGTCCGCGCCGAGCACGGTCCTGACCTGGTCGGGATCGTGCCGCGCGATGCCGTCGATCAGCGCGTCAGCCGCTTCCTGCGGCGAGGCGAACGCCTTCTGCGCGAGCGCGGAGGGTGCCGCCAACGTTGCGGCGAGGACGAGCGCGGCCATGGCCGCGCGCAGCGGGCGAATGGAGTCGATGTTCGTTTTCCTCATGTTCGTGCGCTCCCGTTATCGTCCGCGTCCGCCGCCACCGCCACGCGCGCCACCACCACCGCCACCGCCTGCGCGCGCTCCTCCTCCGCCGCCACTGGGACGCGACGCCCCGCCGCCGCTGGGGCGCGATGCGCCGCCGCCGCTGGGGCGCGACGCGCCGCCGCTCGAGGCACGCTGCGCGGACGCGTTGCTGGCCGCGCCACGGGCCTGCTGCGCCCGCGCCTGCGAGCTGTCGGCGCCGCGCAATGCGTTGTCGCGCGAGGCGGACTGGGCGCGCTGCTGCGCTGCGCTGCGGTCGGCACTCTGTGCGCGCTGCTGGGCTTGCGCACGGTCCACCTGGCTGCGATCGACGCTCTGCGCACGCTCGCGCGCGCTGCCCGAGCCCGGGTCCACGCCGCGTTGCTGCAATGCCTGCTGCGCCTGCGCGCGGCTCGCGTCGCGGCTCGCCCCGCCCTCCTTGCCGCGGTACTGCTGGCGGCTGGTCGAAGCGGCCTTGTTCTGCAGGTTCTGGCGTTGCCCCTCGCCGCCGCGGTACGCGGTCTGCCGGTGATTCGTGTTGTGGCTCCAGTTCGACCGGTTGCCCCCACCCTCGATGCGTTTGTTGACGTTGATGTTGTTGTAGCGGTTGACGTTGATGTCGACGTCGCCGCGGCCCCAGTTGCAGCCACCCCAGAGCGCGTTGCCGACGGCGAAACCGGCGCCCCACGCGATGCCCCGTGCGAACGCGCCTCCCACCGGCGACCACCAGTAGCCGGGCGGCGGCGGGTAGTAGTAGGGCGGATACGCCGGGTACCACCAGGGCCCGTAGACGACCGTAGGGTTGTACTGGGGAACGTAGACGACCTGCGGTTGGGCGGGCTCGATGATTATCGTCTGGGTGACCGGGGGCGCCTGCACCACGGTGGTCGTCGACGGCGGGCTCGCGGCCTCTTGGAGCGGGGGCGTCGGATCGACCGAGACCTTGATCTGCTCGTTGGACTGCAGGTTGCCGGCCTTTTGCGCAGCCGCGCGCAATCGCTGCACCGACACCATCACGTCCTCGGGCTGCGCGAGGAACGCGTCGCCGAGGCTCTTCACGTAGTCTGGCTTCTCGCCGAGCGTGATCAGCACCTCGGGGAACGCGACCAGCGAGGCGACGGACGGGTCCCAATCCTTGCTCTCGACCATCGTCACGGCCGAGTCGCCCTTGGCGTCGGGATTGGCCTTCGACCAGGCGACCGCCTGCTGGAACTCGTCCGGATAGGTCGAGGCCATGAGCACCTGCGACAGCAGCGCATCCGGATACAAGGCGACCTGGGCCAGCATCTGGTCCAGCTGCTCGTTGGTGAACTGCTTGCCCGCGCCCTGCGCCGATGCGAGCACCGGCACCGCGAACAGGAACGCCGCGGCGAGCCGCCGCAGCGAGGAGATCCACGAAATGTGCACGACCACCCCCCGTTGATGTCGATTGCGCATCCCGCGCGCGAGCCCGACCGCACTCTCCCGCGCAAACTGCGCAACGTAAAATGATGAACCTTCGGCGCCCGGCTGTCCAACGCGCGGTGCGCGGCGAGGTAAACGCGTCTCCCTCGCGGGAGCGTTCGGGCGATAATGCCCGGGCAACGCCGGCGCCCGATGGACGACTCGCACCTCCTCCGCTACAGCCGCCACCTGCTTCTCGACGAGCTGGGAACGGATGCGCAGGAGCGATTCGCCGCCGCGCACGCGCTGGTCGTCGGCGCCGGAGGGCTGGGGAATCCGGCGGCGCAGTTCCTCGCCAGCGCGGGCGTGGGCACGCTGACGCTGGTCGACGACGACGAAGTCGACCTCACGAACCTCCAGCGCCAGCTGCTCTTCGCGCTGGCCGACGTCGGGGTCCCGAAGGTCGAGGCTGCCGCGCGGCGCCTTGCGGCCGTCAATCCGACGATACGCATCGTCCCGCTGCGCCGGCGCGTGGGCGCGGACGAGCTGGGCGCTCTCGCGGCCGCAGCCGACGTCGTGCTCGACTGCACCGACAACTTCTCCACGCGCCACGCCATCAATCGCGCGTGCGTCGCCGCCGCGAAGCCGCTGGTGTCGGGCGCCGCGGTCCGCTTCGACGGCCAGGTCGCCGTGTTCGACACGCGCGACCCCGCCGCGCCTTGCTACCACTGCCTGTTCGGCGAAGGCGAGGAACTCGCGGAGACGCGCTGCGCGACGATGGGCGTGTTCGCGCCGCTGGTGGGCGTGGTCGGCGCCATGCAGGCGGCGGAGGCGCTCAAGCTGATCGCGGGGACCGGGCGCACGCTCGCCGGGCGGCTCCTCGTGTTCGACGCGCTGTCGTCGCAGTGGCGCGAACTGCGCGTGCCGCGCGACCCGCAGTGCCCCGTCTGCGCGCATCGGCCCGGCGCGCCGGCGTGAGTCGCTGCGGCGGGCTCCCCGCGGCGTAGTACGTCGACCTGCAACGAACGCAACGTACCGGCACGGGCACAACACATCGTCGTCCCCGCGAAGGCGGGGACCCAGTGACGTCCATTCAGGGCGACCTGCGAGCGTACGAGACGCTGGGTCCCCGCCTTCGCGGGGACGACGATTCGCTCATGCGGACAGATCCTGCCGGGCGGAAACAACGTCCTGAAACTTCACAACTAGCCCGGACTCCAGGCCGCAAGCGCGTCCAGCACCGCGTCCTCGCCGCGCACGAGGTCGAAGCATTCCCGGAACGCCGCGGGGACCTTCGCCGGACGCCCGGTCGCGGCGTCGACGTAGACCCACAGCGTCTGCGCCTTCGCGACGACCGCGCGGTCGCGCTCGCGCCAGAACAGGTAGCCGCGCGGCGAGACGTGCGCGCGGAAGCCCTCGACCCAGGTCAGCGCGACGAGCCGCTCGCCGGCGAACGCCGGGCGCACGTACTCGATCGCGTGCTTGCGCACGACCCACGCCGTGCCCTCGGCGGCGTAGCGATCCATCGGCCAGCCGGCCGCCGCGGAGTGCGCGATGGCCACCTCCTGCATCCAGCGCAGGTACTCGAGGTTGTTGACGTGGCCGTTGCCGTCGATCGACGCGCTCGTCACCTCGAAGCGGAATGCGTGGACGCCGGCGAGCGGCGATCCGTCGGGCGCAGCCACGCGAGCGGCTAGTGTCCCGTACCGGAAGTTCCTTGCCACATCGCAGCGCAGCAACCACCTGCGCTCGCGCAAGGACGACGAAAATGGCGCGCTGCGCGACGCCGGGCGCAGCGGGTATCGCGAATACCCGCAAGACCGGCAACAATGCAGCGCGTCATTTCTCGTTCGTCCTTGTGCAAGGAACTTCCGGTACGGGACACTAACGGAGAGCTGCTGCGAGCGCGTCGCAGGCCGCGGACTCGCCGCCGCGCGCGCGCTCGACGAGGAAGCGCTCGGCAGCGGATGCCGCGCGCGACTGCGCAGCGGCGTCGCCCGCGGCGAGCCTCTCCAGCGCGACGCGCGCGTCGCGACAGCGCTCCTGCGCCGCGACGACCTCGCGCGCGCTCGCCTGCGCGAGCGCGCGGCCGGAATCGGACGGCGAGGCGGACTGCGCGATCTGCGCTCCGGCCCGCCGGTCGGCGAACGACGTCGCGCGCTCCGCCATCAGCGCCCCGAGGCGAACGCAGGCGGGCGCGATGCGCGCGTCCAGCGGTCGCGTGGTCGGCGCGCAGGCCGCCTCGAGCGCCGACAGCGTGCCGCTGCCCGACGGCACCGTCATCGCGTAGAGCGCCGCCGCCGCGCGGTCGGCGGGGCCGGCCACGCGAGAGAGCACCGTCCACCAGATCGCCCCCGCCCGGCCGCCGTAGTCGTCGTAGCGCGACGAGCGCGCGGCGCGCTCGAGGTTGTCGGCGAGCGCGCCCGCGGCGTTGCGCCGCCGCGCGCGCTCCGCCTGCAGCAGCCACGGCACCGCGTTGTCGGCATCGCGCGAGGCGAAGTACGCCACCGGATCGCGGCCGCCGCACTGGTCCGGCTGCGGCGACGCGGGGCGCATGCAGGCGTCGGCGAGGCTCGCCATGTACAGCGGCTCCTTCGGCGCGAGCGCGAGCGCCGCGGCGTAGTCGCGCGCCTGCGCGCCGACGTCGAAGCCGGACAGCCGGCCGGAGACGTAGCGGCTCGGCGCGTCGTCGGCGCCGACCACCTTCTGCGCGACCGCCTCCTCGAGGCGCGCGAACGCCGCTGCGTGCGGCGAGGGCGCGACCGCGTCCGCGTCGCCGGCGCGCGCCTGCGCGAGCGCCTCGCCGCACCACGGCGCAACGGCGGCGAAGAGCAGCAATCGCGCGATGCGGCCCACGTGCGTCACGCAAACAGGAACTTGCGCGCCAGGTCCCAGCCGTCCTGCGGCAGGCGCTTGAAGCCGGACTTGGCGTAGAGCTGCCAGCGGCCCATGACGAACGCGAACAGCACCGCGGCGTCGGCGTTCGCGTCGCCGCGCCAGCCGTTGGCCATCTGCGCCACGCGGATCGACTGGCGCAGGCTCGCCTCCAGCTTGTCGTAGAGCTGGTTCATGCGCGCCTGCAGGCGCTCGTCCTCGTTGACCAGCGCGTCGCCGATCAGCACCCGCGTCATGCCGGGGTTGCGCTCGGCGAAGCCGAGCAGCATCGCGACGATCTGCTCGGCCTGCGCCGCGCCGTCGGTGCCCTCGGCCTGGATCTTGTTGACCAGCGAGAAGACCGTGGTCTCGATGAACTCGATCAGCCCCTCGTACATCTGCGCCTTGCTGGCGAAGTGGCGATAGAGCGCCGCCTCGGAGACGTCGAGGCGCGCCGCGAGCGCGGCGGTCGTGATCTTCTCGCCGCGCGGGCTCTCGAGCATCGTCGCGAGTGTGCGCAGGATCTGGACCCTGCGCTCGCCTGGCTTCGCGCCCATGGCCGCCCCCGGCTCGGCTGGCGGGCCCGTCAGGCCCGCGCCGGCGTCCTGTCGGCGCGGATCATCGTGCCCACGCCCTGGTTGGTCAGCACCTCGAGCAGCAGCGCGTGCTCGACGCGGCCGTCGATGATGTGCGAGCTCGCCACGCCGTTGCGCACGGCGTCGAGCGCCGAGCCGATCTTCGGCAGCATGCCGCCGTGGATGGTGCCGTCGGCGAACAGCGCGTCGATCTCGCTCGCGGTGAGCCCGGTGAGCAGGTTGCCGTCGCGGTCCAGCACGCCCGTCGTGTTCGTCATCAGCACGAGCTTCTCGGCGCCGAGCGTCTCGGCGAGCTTGCCGGCGACGAGGTCGGCGTTGATGTTGTAGGCCTCGCCGTCGCGCCCGACGCCGATCGGCGCCACGACGGGGATGAAGTCGCGCGAGTCGAGCAGCTGGATGATCTCCGCGTCGATGCGCTCGATCTCGCCGACGAAGCCGATGTCGACGTCCTCGCCGGCCTCCGAGCGCAGCAGCATCTTGCGCGCCTGGATGAACTTGCCGTCCTGCCCGGTGAGCCCCACCGCCTTGCCGCCGTGCTGGTTGATCAGGCCGACGATCTCCTGGTTGAGCTCGCCCAGCACCATCTCGACGACGTTCATCACCTTCTCGTCGGTGACGCGCATGCCCTGCCGGAACTCGCTGGCGATGCCCATCTTCTTCAGCAGGTCGCCGATCTGCGGCCCGCCGCCGTGGACGACGACCGGGTTCATGCCGACCAGCTTCAGCATGACGACGTCGCGCGCGAAGCCCGCCTTCAGCGCCGGCTCGGTCATCGCGTTGCCGCCGTACTTCACGACGATGGCCTTGTCGTGGAAGCGCTGGATGTAGGGCAGCGCCTCGGCGAGGATGTGGGCCTTGACCGCTGGGTTGACCGCTTCGAAGTTCATCGTGGGCTTCGCTGCCCGCTTCTCGCAGGGGAAGCGGGTCATTGTACCCGAAGGGGTGGGCGCGCCAACCGGCGCGGCTTCGCGGCGCAGTGAGCGCTGACGGGCGACGCGGCGGACGGTGTGCCGGAACTTTGCTATCGTTGCGCACATGCCGCCCGCGCCGTCCGACCACGTGCCGCTCGCGCAGGTTGCGCGCGTGCTGGTCGCCAAGCTCGGGCACCACGGCGACGTGCTGCTCGCCTCGCCGGTGCTGTCGGTGCTGCGCCGCGCGCTGCCGCACGCCGAGATCGACGCGCTCGTCTACGCCGAGACGGCGCCGCTGCTCGAGCGGCACCCGGCTGTCGCACGGACGTTCACCATCGAGCGGGGGCGCCGTGGCGCGGCCGCCGAGCTCGCGCTGCTGCGCGGGCTCCGCGCGCGGCGCCACGACCTCTTCGTGCACCTCGGCGAGCAGTGGCGCGGGCTCTGGCTGGCGCTGGGGCTGCGCCCGGCGTTCGCCGTGACGCGGCAGCGCGAGGCGCACCGTCGGCTGTGGCGGGCCGGCTTCACCCACTTCTACCCGTGGCCGCGCGGCGGCCCGGTGCGCCACACCGTCGAGACCAACCTCGACGCCCTGCGCCGCCTCGGCATCTTCCCGCAGGACGCCGACAAGCGCCTCGTGGTCGTCCCTTCGCCCGACGACGAAGCGCACGTCGATCGCGAGCTCGCCCGCCGAGGTCTCGACCACGCGGCGTTCGTGCATCTGCATCCCGGCTCGCGCTGGATGTTCAAGGCCTGGGACGGTGCGCGCACCGCCGAGGCGGTGCTGCACCTGACGCAGCGCGGGCTGCCCGTCGCGATCACCGGCGCGCGCGACGAGCGCGAGCAGGCGCTGATCGCGCAGATCCTGCAGGCGCTGCCGGCCGGCGCGCGCGAGCGCGTCCACGACCTCGCGGGCACGCTCACGCTGCCGCAACTCGCCGCGCTCACCGCGCGCGCGCGGCTCTTCGTCGGCGTCGACTCGGCGCCGATGCACATCGCAGCGGCGATGGGCACGCCGGCCGTCGCGCTGTTCGGCCCCTCCGACGAGCGCGAGTGGGGTCCGTGGCAGGTCGCGCACCGCGTCATCGCCGCCGACGGCTTTCCCTGCCGGCCCTGCCGCAACGACGGCTGCGGCGGCGGCAAGCGCTCCGACTGCCTCGACCGGCTGCCCGCCGCGCGCGTGATCGCGGCGGTCGACGACCTGCTCGGCCGCCCGGTCAAGGCGCCCGCGGAGGCCGCGACGTGACGATGCGGCTCGCCATCATCCGCCAGCGCTACACGCCGTTCGGCGGGGCGGAGCGCTTCGTCGAAGGCGCGCTCGAAGCGCTGCTCGAGCGCAACGTCGCGATCACGCTGTACACGCGCGAGTGGCCGAAGACGCGCCTGCAGCTGATCGAGCCGCACATCGTCGACCCGTTCCACGTCGGCCGGCTGTGGCGCGACTGGGGTTTCGCGCGCGCGGTCACGCGCGAAGTCGGACGCGCCAAGCTCGACCTCGTGCAGTCGCACGAGCGCGTGCTGTGCTGCGACGTCTACCGCGCCGGCGACGGCGTGCACGCGGTCTGGCTGGAGGAGCGCTCGCGCCGCGCCGGTGCGCTGCAGCGGCTGGCGATGCGCCTCAGTCCCTGGCACCGCTACGTGCTGGCGACCGAGCGAGCGCTCTTCTCCAGCCCGTGGCTGCAGGCGGTGATCTGCAACTCGGCGATGGTGCGCGACGAGATCCGCGCTCGCTTCGCCGTGCCCGACGAGAAGCTGCGCGTCGTCTACAACGCCGTCGACGCGAAGGCGTTCAGCCCGGCGCTCGCCGTGCACCGCGCGCCGCTGCGCGAGAAGCTCGGCATCGCGCCCGAGGCCGTCGTGTTCCTGCTCGTCGGCTCGGGTTACGAACGCAAGGGGGTCGCCACGGCGATCGAGGCCCTCGCCGAGCTGCCGCCGCCGGCGCACCTCGTCGTCGTCGGCCGCGACAAGCACCTCGAGCGCTACCGCGCGCTGGCGCAGCGGCTGGGCGTCGGCGGGCGCGTCACGCTGGCCGGAGCGCAGGCCGACCCCAAGCCCTACTTCGGCGCCGCCGACGCGTTCGTGCTGCCCACGCTCTACGACCCGTTCCCGAACGCCGCGCTCGAGGCGATGGCCTGCGGGCTGCCGGTCGTGACCAGCACGAAGTCCGGCGCCGCCGAGCTCGTCGTGCCGAAGGGCGCCGGCTTCGCCTGCCCGGCCGGCAGCGCGCCGCTGCTCGCGCAGGAGATGCGCACGCTGCTCGACGCCGACACGCGCGCGCGCATGGGGGCGAACGCGCGGGCGGCCGCGCTGCCGCTCACGCCGGACGCGATGACGCTGGAGCTGGTGCTGATCTACAAGGAGCTGCTCGAGTCGAGCGTGCGCCAGCAGAAGAGCGACTCCGAGCGCAAGCTCGCCGCGCACCGCAAGGCGTGGGCCGAGCAGGTCGCCCCGCGCGGGGAGCCCGACGCGCCTGCGCCCGCGCCGCCTGCGGAGCAGGCCGAAGCGCCGCCCGCGGCAACGCCCGGCGACGGCGGGAAGCCGCGCGACTGAGCAGGGCCATGGCCGGAGCGCACCTCTACCGCCGCCTGCTGCGCTACGTGCGCCCGTACTGGTGGGCGTTCGCGATCGCCTTCGCCGGCATGGTGATCGTCGCCGCCGGCGACCTCGTCATGGCCTGGCTCGTCATCCCGATCATCCGCAACTTCCAGAACCCCGACTCGGAGATGACGCGCTACCTGCCGCTCGCGGTGGTGGCGGTGTTCGTCTTCCGCGGCGTCGGCTCGTACGTCTCCGAGTACGGCATGGCGTGGACCGGCCACCGCGTGGTGTTCGACCTGCGCCGCGAGCTGATCGACAAGCTGCTCCGGCTGCCGACGAGCTACTACGACCAGAACGCGTCCGGCGTCGTGCAGTCGAAGGTGACGTTCGACGCGCACCAGCTCGCCAGCGCGGCCTCCGGCACGATCACGGTGGCCATTCGCAGCTCGCTCGCCATCGCCGCGAGCTTCGGCTGGATGATGTGGCTCAACTGGCAGCTCACGCTGTTCACGCTGGTCGTCCTGCCGATCGTGGGCGTGGTCATCCGCTACTTCAGCAAGCGGCTGCGCCGGCTCGCGCGCGACATCCAGTCGCGCACCGGCTCGCTGACGCACGTCCTCGAGGAGATGATCGGCGGCCACCGCGTCGTGCGCGTCTTCGGCGGCGAAGCCTACGAGCGCGAGCGCGCGGTGGCGGCGGCCAACCGGTTGCGCAACTCGATGACCAAGCAGTCGTCGGCGGGCGCAGCGAGCTCGCCGATCACCCAGATCCTCGCCGCGCTGGCCGTCGGCTTCATCGTCTGGGCGGCGCTGGCGCAAAGCGAGGCGGGCGCGCTCGACTTCGCCACGTTCGCCTCGTACACGGTGGCGCTGGTCACGCTGCTCGAGCGGCTGAAGTCGCTCTCCGGCATCAACGCGCAGATCCAGCGCGGGCTCGCCGCCGCCGAGAGCCTGTTCGGCCTGCTCGACCGCGAGGAGGAGCGCGACGAGGGAACGGTCGACCTCGGGCGCGCGAAGGGCGCGCTGCGCTTCGACCGCGTGTCGATGCGCTACCCCGGCCTCGAGCGCGAGGCGCTGACCGACGTCACGCTCGGCATCGCCCCCGGGGAGACCGTCGCGCTCGTCGGGCCTTCGGGCAGCGGCAAGAGCTCGCTCGTCATGCTGCTGCCGCGCTTCTACGAGCCCACCGCCGGCCGCCTGTTCGTCGACGGCCACGACGTCACGACGCTCACCACCGCGTCGCTGCGCGCGCAGATCGCGCTGGTGTCGCAGGACGTGCTGCTGTTCGACGACACGATCGCGGCGAACATCGCCTACGGCGCCATGGCCGGCGCGCCGCAGGAGGCGATCGAGCGCGCGGCGGAGGCGGCGCACGCGCTCGACTTCATCCGCGAGCTGCCGGAGGGCTTCGCGACAATGGTCGGCGAGCAGGGCGTGCGCCTGTCGGGCGGCCAGCGCCAGCGCATCGCGATCGCGCGCGCGATCCTCAAGGACGCGCCTATCCTCATCCTCGACGAGGCCACCTCCGCGCTCGACTCCGAGTCGGAGCGGCAGGTGCAGGAGGCGCTCGACGGGTTGATGCGGGGGCGCACCACGCTCGTGATCGCGCACCGGCTGTCCACCATCGAGCACGCCGACCGCATCGTCGTGCTCGACGCCGGCCGCGTCGTCGAGCAGGGCACGCACGCCGAGCTCCTCGCGCGCGGCGGCCTCTACGCGCGCCTCCACCGCATCCAGTTCGGCGCGGCAGGCGAAAGCTACGGCGCCGACGCGCCCGGGTAGGCGGTGGGGCCGGCGTCGCCGCCGCTGTCGGTGGCACACACCGAGGCGTCCGCGGGCTGGGGCGGCCAGGAGATCCGCATCCTCACCGAAGCGGCCGGCATGCGCGCGCGCGGCCACGACGTCGTGCTGCTGGCGGCGGCAGGCTCGCGCATCGTCGAGGAGGCGCCGCGCTTTCGCGTGCCCGTCACCGCGCTGCCGATCGGCCGCAAGCGCCCTGCCGGCCTCGTCGCCATGACGCGCGCGCTGGCGCAAGGGCAGTTCGACGTCGTCAACGCGCACAGCTCGACCGACAGCTGGCTCGCCGCGCTGGCCTGCGCGTGGCTGCGCGCGCGCGGGCGCCGCGCACCTGCGCTGGTCCGCACGCGCCACGTGTCGGTCGCGGTGCCCGACGACCCGGCGACGCGCTGGCTCTACCGCCGCGCGACGGTGCGCACGATCACCACCGGTGAGGCGCTGCGCGAGCAGCTCGTGCGCGACAACGGCCTCGATCCGGATCGCGTCGAGTCGGTGCCGACGGGCATCGACGCGGCGCGCTACGGCTCCATCGCGAAGCGTGACGCGCGGCGGGCGCTCGGCCTTCCCGCCGACGCGCCGCTGGTGGGCATCGTCGCCACGCTGCGCAGCTGGAAGGGCCACCGCCACCTCGTCGAGGCGCTGTCGCGCATGCGCCGCGGCGATGCGCGGCTCGTCGTCGTCGGCGACGGGCCGCAGCGCGAGGCGCTCGAGGCGCAGGTGCGCTCGCTCGGCCTCGGCGACCGCGTGACCTTCGCCGGCCAGCAGCACGACGTCGCGCCCTGGCTCGCCGCGCTCGACGTGGTCGCGCTGCCGTCGTACGCCAACGAGGGTGTGCCGCAGGCGCTGCTGCAGGCGATGTTCGCCCGCGTCCCCGTCGTCACCACCGACGCGGGCGCGATTCCCGAGATCGCGCGCGACGGCGACACCGCGACGGTCGTCCCCCGCGAGAGTCCTGCGGCGCTCGCCGCCGCGCTCGACGCGCTGCTGGACGATCCCGCGCGCGGCGCGGCGCAGGCCGGCCGCGCGTTCGCGTTCGTCGCGCCGCGCTACGGCATCGAGCGGATGCTCGACCGCATGGAGGGCGCGTTCCGTCGCGCGATCGCCGACGCCGGAGCGCGCTCGCGGTGAGCGCGTCGTTCGCCGACGTTCGCGCGACCGTCCTCGTGGCATTCCACGACGCCGGCGTGGCCGACGCCGGCTTCGCGACGCGCTCGGCGGCTCACGCCGAAGGCGCGTGGGCGGCGATCGAGGAGAACCACCGGCGCAACGTCCTGCTGTGGGACGCCGAGGACCGGGCGCGGCGCACCGACGTGCCCGACGCCGACATCGTCGCCGCCAAGCGCGCGATCGACCGCCACAACCAGGCGCGCAACGACGCAATCGAGCGCATCGACGAGGCGCTGCTCGCGCGGCTGGCCGGGGTCGCGCCCGCCGCCGGCGCGTGGCACAACTCGGAGACCGCGGGCTCGATGGCCGACCGCCTGTCGATCCTCTCGCTGCGGTTGCACCACATGGGGCTCGCCGCGCACGCCGCCGGCGCGACCGCGGAGCACCGCGCGGCCTGCGAGGCGAAGCTCGCGCGGCTCGCGCTGCAGCGCGAGGACCTCGCGCGCTGCTACGACGCGCTGCTCGCCGCGGCGGCCGCCGGCCGCGCGTACTGGCGCGTCTACCGGCAGTTCAAGATGTACAACGACCCCGGCCTCAACCCCTACCTCAGGGGCGGGCGCGCGGGCGTCTGAGTCCTGGCGTCGATGGTCGCGAGCCCGGCGGCGGGCGCCGAGGCGTGCGCGCCCATCGCCTGCTGTTCCCCGCGGGCCTGCGCGCGGTAGCGCTTCGCCGCGAGGCGCTCGGCGAGAAGCTGCCGGAAGTACCACGGGTAGCGCGCGAGCGGCGAGTCGTGGCGCGCCTGCCACTGCGCGAACGCCGGCGCGACGCGCTCGCGGAAGAAATCGAGCCAGCGCGAGCGGATCGCCGGCACGTCGAACTCGGGCGCCCGCGCCGCCGCGCGGGCGCGCATCGCCGGATAGAAGCCGGGCTCGCGGGTGAGGCGCGTGAGCGCAGCGAGCACGCCGGCCGCGTCGTCGGCCACGCACATGTCGTACTCGTCGCGCCGCAGCTGCAGGTACGCGGGCTCGGGGCCGACGATTGCCGGCACGCCGGCCAGCCACGCATTGGAGAGCTTCGTCACCGGCTTGTGGCGCAGCACGGACGGCGGCGCCGTGCGGAACGCGATCACGACGTCGACGTCGCGGTAGTCCTGCCAGTCGTGCTCGCTCGGCACGAACTCGAGGCCGAGCGCGGCGATCTCGGCGTGGAACGCGGGGTCGGAGAAGAACCGCGGCTCCATCGCCAGCCGGCCGAAGTAACCGATGCGGCGGACGCGGTCGCCGCGCTCGGGCCGGCGCGCCTTGATGCCGGGCTGCGGCCACAGCGGGATGCCGACCTGGTGCGCGTCGTCGGGCACCAGCGTGTTCTGCCGCACCACCTTGTCCGCGACGCACAGCGGCGGCCGGTCGGCGCGCACGCCGATGAGGTAGGCGAGCGGCGCGCGCCAGCGCAGCCGGTGCAGTTCGTCCCAGTGCGCCACCGCGATCGACCCGGGCACGAAGTCGGGCACGAGCGACACGCTCCAGCCCTCCGCGGCGAGCGCGTCGCGCACGTGCAGGTAGGTCTGGACGATCCACACGTCGATGCCGCTGCGGAAGCGCACCGCGTTGCGGTCGATGTCGTCGTCGGACCACGCGTCGAGATCGCTCCAGGCCGCGCAGCGGGTGCCGGCGACGAACGTGAGCGTGGGCATGGACCGGAGGCGCTGCGGGCTGGGATGGGAAGCGGTCCGCGGCGGGATCGCCGCGACGGCCGCTCGTGCGGGCAGGCGGCCTTGCGCGCGCCCGGATCCGGCGGCGGCCGACACTTTAGCAGGTCGCGCGCGCGGCGCCCGGCGTTGCGCTCCGGTACAATCGGCCGCCCCTCTGGCGCCGCCGATGAAGCCCGCACTGCTCGACCGCTGCCGCCGCGGGCTCGCCGTTGCGGCCGCCGCCTACGTCGCGCTGCTGCCGTCCAACGCGATCTCCTTCTGGCGCTCGCTCGCGTTCGGCGCGGCCGCCCTCCTCGCGCTCGCGCTCGCGTCCGCCGCCCTGCGAGGCGGCGCGCCGCGTCTGGCTTCTCCCGGCCGCGCGATCGTCGGCGCGTTCGCCGCATGGTCCCTCTGGGCGGCAGCCTCCTGCGCCTGGTCGATCGATCCCGCGCTCACGCTCTCCGAGCTCAGGAGCGAGCTCGCGTGGGGCGCGCTCACGGCGATCGCGTTCTACGTCGCGACGCTCGCCGGAGCGTCGCGGGTGCTGCTCGCGGCGATGCTCGCGGGGCTCGCGTTCTGGCCCGCGCTCGCCGCCGGCTTCGCGCTCTCGCCGGTCGGCTGGAACGCCCGCCTCGCGCACATGGGCGTGGCCGCGTACTCCACCTACCTCGCGACGGTGGCGCCGCTGCTGCTGCTGCTCGCCTGGCCGCCTCCGCTCGGCTGGAACGCGCGCTGGACGGCGCCGGCCGCCGGCGCGCTGGTGCTCGCGCTCGTCGTCGTCACGGCGCGGCTCACGGACAACCGCATCGTGTGGCTCGCGTTCGGCGCCGCGGTCGTCGTGCTCGCCGTCGCCGCGCCGCGCAGCGGCTCGCGCGCTCGCGCCGCGCTCGTCGCTGCGCTGGCCCTTGCAGCGTTCGGCGCGCTGTTCGCCGACGCGATGCGCGACCGCGCGCGCGAGGTCTATCCGCCGCGGACCACCGTCGGAGAGACGCTCGCGCGCGACCCGCGGCTCGCCATCTGGCGCCACGCCGCGGAGCGACTTCGCGAGCGGCCGCTCACCGGCTACGGCTACGGTCGCCTGATCCTCAAGGACGAGCTGCGCGCGGACACCGGCGACTACCTGCTCACGCACGCCCACAACATGTTCGTGAGCCAGGCGCTGCAGACGGGCGCGGTGGGCCTCGCGCTGCTCGTGACGCTGCTCGGCGCGCTGGCAGCGCGCTACACCGGCATGGTGCGCAGCAACGACGACACGCTGCGGCGCCTGGGCGCGCTCGGCCTCGCCGTGCTCGCCGCGTTCGTGGTCAAGAACCTGACCGACGACTTCTTCTTCCGCGCCAACGCGAAGCTCCTGTTCGCCGTCCACGCGACGCTGCTCGGCGCGGCGGTGCTGCGCGAGCGCGAGCTGCGTGTCCGGACGCCTCCGGACACGTAGCAGGCCTTCGAGCCCGACCTATTGCCGTCGGGGCGCGCGCAGCGGCACCGGCGCGTGGGCGTCGTCGGCACTGCCGGTGGGCAGCGGCGCGACCGGCGCGCCGGCAGGCGGAGCGTACTCGGGAATCCACGCCGCGAGGCGCGCGCGCACCTCGGCCTCGTCGGCGGGGCGGTCGCGCTCGCACCAAGCCACCATCTGCCGCACGGTGTCCTCGTTCGCCTCGCGCACGCTCGCCACGAACAGCTTCGGGTGCCGCGTGGGCTTCATGGCCTCGTCCGAGGCGAGCGGCTCCTCGAACAGCTTCTCGCCGGGGCGCAGGCCGGTGAACACGACGTCGATGCGCTCGGGATCGGCGCCGGAGAGCTTGATCATGTCGCGCGCGAGGTCGACGATGCGCACCGGCTCGCCCATGTCGAGCACGAGGATCTCGCCGCTCGCCCCCTGCAGCCCGGCCTGCAGCAGGAGCTGCGTGGCCTCCGGGATCGACATGAAGAAGCGCGTGATCTCGGGGTGCGTGACCGTGACCGGGCCGCCGCGCGCGATCTGCTCGGCGAAGCGCGGGATCACGCTGCCTGCGCTGCCGAACACGTTGCCGAAGCGCACGATGACGAACTGCGTGGGGCCGCCGGCGAGCTGCTGGCAGACGAGCTCGGCCATGCGCTTGGACGCCCCCATCACCGAGGTCGGGTTGACCGCCTTGTCGGTGGACACGAGGACGAACTTCTCGACCTTCGCCGCGACCGCCGCCCGGGCCAGCACCCAGGTTCCCCAGGCGTTGTTGCGCACCGCCTGCCAGGCGTTGGCCTCCTCCATCAGCGGCACGTGCTTGTACGCCGCGGCGTGGATGATCGCCTGCGGCCGCTCGCGGGCAAGGACGTCCTCGACGAGCGCCGCGTGCTTGACGTCGCCGACCACGCTCGCCACCGGCAGCAGCGGGAACGCGTCGTCGAGCGCCGTGACGATCTCGTAGAGCGCAGCCTCCGAGACGTCGAACAGCACGAGCTTGGCCGGCCGGAAGCGCGCGATCTGCCTGCAGAGCTCCGAGCCGATCGAGCCGCCGGCGCCCGTGACCATGACCACGCGGTTGCCCAGCCACTCGGCCAGCCCCTCGTTGTCGAGCACGACGGGGTCGCGGCCGAGGAGGTCGTCGAGCTCGACGTTGCGGATCGCGGAGAGCGCCGAGCGGCCGCTGATCAGGTCCTCGTAGGAGGGGACGGTGAGCGCCTCGACGCCCGCCTTCGCGCAGAGCTCGGCGACGCGGCGGCGCACGACGTGGTTGGTCGACGGCAGCGCGATGATCACCTTGCGCACGCCGTAGTGGTCGGCCCAGCGGGAGAGCTCGGCGATCGGCCCGACCACCGCGACGTCGCGCAGTCGCCGGCCGCGCTTGCCGGGGTCGTCGTCGAGCAGGCCGACCACCCGCCACTGCCGGCTGCGCTCGAGCTCCTTCGTGAGCCGCGCTCCGGCGTCGCCGGCGCCGACGACGAGCACCGGCTCGCCGAGCGCGGCAAGCGGCGAGTAGAGGCGGTGCTCCTTCCAGATGCGGTAGGCGAAGCGGCTGCCCGCCATCAGGAAGATCAGCACGAGCGGGTAGAGGATCAGCACGCTGCGCGGCACGATCGTCTCGAGCCGCAGCATCATCAGCACCAGCGGGATCAGCACCGCGCCCAGCGCTGCCGCGAGCACGATGCGCTTGAGGTCCACCAGGCTGGCGAAGCGCCACAGGCCCCGGTAGAGGCCGAAGATGAGGAAGATCGTCGCCTGCAGCGGCAGGATCAGCGCGAGCGAGGCGAGCATCTCGCCGCGCCAGGGCAGGTCGGCGTCGAGCGTGGCCCGCAGCCAGTAGATCGACGCCCAGGCGACCGCGGCGGCCACGACGTCGTGGGCGAACGCGAGCCAGGCGCGCCAGTTGGACACCGCTTTCATCGCGTTCCGCGCGCTTTGCTCCGCGCATGATAGTCGATCGCCAGGAAGCCGATCGCGTGCAGCAGCGCGGCCGCCGCCAGCGCCGCCCACCCATGCCCGGGCCACCGCGTGGCGCACGCCACGGCGACGAGCGCGCAGGCGAGCATCGCGGCGGCGTAGGCCGCAAGCGTGCCGCGGTGACCGAAGCCCGCGAGGTTGAGCCGCTGGTAGAAGTGGCTGCGGTGCGCCTGCCACACGCGCTCGCCGGCGAGCGCGCGCAGCGCGAGCGTCACGGTCGCGTCGGCGACGAAGGGAAGGAACGCGAGCAGCGGGAACCACGCCGGCCACAGCCCGGAGGCGACACCTGCCGCGCCGACGGCGCCGGCGGCGAAGCCGAGCGGCACCGCTCCCACGTCGCCCATGAAGATCGCCGCCGGCGGGAGGTTCGCGGCGAGGAAGGGCGCGGTGGCGGCCGCGACCGCCGCGCAGGCGACCCACGGCGCGCCCGCGTGCGCGGCGACGGCTGCGTAGGCGCCGAATCCCGCCAGCGCCATGGCGCCCGCAAGGCCGTCGCTGCCGTCCATGAAGTTGAAGAGGTTCGCGCTCCAGGCGACGGCCAGCGCCGCGACGAGAGCCCCGGCCGTCGCGCCGAACGCGAGCCACGCGGCGACGGCCGCTGCCGCGCCGTGCACCGCGAGCCGCACGGGTGCGGGCACGCCGCGAACGTCGTCGGCCAGCGAGACGATCGCGACCGCGCCAAGGCACGCGAGCCACGCCGCGCCGGCGCCGGGCAGGTGGGGCGGGTCGAGCACCGCGGCGGGCAGCGCGCCCGCGAGGATCGCGAGCCCGCCCACCCGCGGCACCGGGCGGTCGTGCAGCATGCGTTCGCCGGGATGGGCGTGCGGCAGGCGGTGCGCCGCGCGCAGCAGCAGCGCGACGACCGCTGCGGAGAGGACCAGCGCGGCCACGACGAAGATCGCCGGAGTCAAAGGCCCCGCCCCGCCCGAACCGTATGTATATGCGTATACACGGACCCCGCCAACGAGAGGAAACTCACCAAATCGCGGCACGCCGCGCCCGCGACGCGGAATTGCCGCCGCCGCGCAAGGTTTTCCTGCCCGATCATGGGGTTGGAAGCCCCTTTCCAAGAGGGTCCGGCGCGACTGCGCTTCCCGTCGAGCCGTTCATGTTGCTTTGGCACAACAGGCGCGCGGGGCGTCCGGAGGCTTGCGCCGATCCCGCTTCCTTGGGCAGGGGCCGTTTGGCACAATCACTTCAACTTCTCGACTTCCCTGAGAAGGCTTCGATGGCGGGGCACGGGGCAGAACACCGCGCGCGCACTTCGCCAATTCTATCCGTCAGAGGAGAGACTTCATGAACAAGAAGCTCGTCGCCGTCGCCGTCGCTGCCCTTCTGGCCGCGCCGATGGCGCAGGCGCAGACCGCGAACGTGACGCTGTACGGTCGCGTCAACCTGGACCTCGAGTACATCAGCGCCAGCGGTTCCGCACCGGACGTCACGCGCCTGACCTCGAACTCGTCGCGCTTCGGCCTCCGCGGCGTCGAGTCGCTCGGTGGTGGCCTCAACGCCATCTTCCAGCTCGAGAACGGCTCGGTGGGCTGGGATGCGAGCGGCGGCGCGCTGGCCGGCCGCGACTCGTTCGTCGGCTTCCAGGGCAGCTGGGGCACGGTTCGCTTCGGCAACTTCCTGGCCCCGTACGACGACATGCACGGCATCTTCGGCAACGGCCCGGCGTACCTGACCGGCCTCATGTCGACGACCGCGATCTGGGCGAACAACGGCGGCGGCGGCAAGGGCACCGGCACGTTCGACGACCGCCTGCCGAACTCGCTGCGCTACGACACGGCGAACATCGCCGGCTTCACGGGCGGCATCCAGATCTCGCTGTGGGACGACGCGGGTGCGGGTAGCGCTCGCGACGCGTGGATCCTGTCGATGGCCGGCATCTACCGCAACGGCCCGTTCCAGGGCGGCCTCGCGTACGAAGCGAACCGCGACGTCCGCGCCGACGGCCTCGACGACTGGGCGTTCACGGTGACCGGTTCCTGGAATTTCGGCCCGGTTCGTGTCGGCGGCCTGTGGGAGCGCGTCGACTACGACACGCCGCTGGGCAGCCTGAAGCGCGACATGTGGGGCGTGTTCGCCGACGGCGCGCTGGGTCCGGGCACGTGGCACGTCGCCTACCAGCAGGGCCGCGACGCGAAGGGCAACTCGGCCACCTACATCGGCGGCATCACCGGCGGTGGCGACACTGGCGTCTACCAGATCGCGGCGACGTACAACTACCCGCTGTCGAAGCGCACGGCCGTCTACTTCGGCTATTCGCGCCTCGACAACGACGGCCGCGCGGCCTACAACTACTCGGTCGGCTCGTATCGCCAGGGTGTGGCGGCGCCTGCGGGCGCCAACGGCCCCGTCGGCCTGACGTACAACGGCTTCGCGATCGGCGCGGTCCACAACTTCTGATTCGCGTAAGGCAGGACCAACAGCCTCACGGGCGCCCTCGGGCGCCCGTTTTTTTTCGCGTGGCCGCGGCCTTCGCCCCGGGGCCGTCGGGAGCCGCGCGCCTGCACACGACAGCCGGATCCGATCCCGCACCTCGCCTGCGAAGACGGTCCGGTCGGCCCCCTCGAGACCGCCGATCCCTGGCGCATCAAGTAACATCCGGACTCGACCGGACGCATCGCAGCCTGACGAAAACGTGACGCCGCGGAAGCACTTCACCGGACTCGCCCTCGCCGCCCTCGTGGCGTTGGGCTCGACCGCGCCCGCGCGCGCGGACGGCGTCAACGCGTTCGTCTACGGCCAGCTGCACCTCTCGCTGGACTTCCTGAACGCGCGCGCGCCGGACCGCGACCCGCCCTCTTCGCAGCACCTGTCGTCCAACGCCTCGCGCTTCGGCCTGCGCGGAGCCGAGTACGTCGGCAACGGACTGCTGGCTTCCTGGCAGCTCGAGTCAGGCTTCGCGGCCGACACCGGCGGCGGTGCGCTCGCCTCGCGCGAGAGCTACGTCGCGCTGGAGGGCGACCTCGGCCGCGTCCGGGCCGGCATCTTCCTCACCCCCTACGACGACGTGCTGCCCATCTTCGGCAACGCGCCGACGCTGACGACCTCGATCCTGTCGACCGCGGCGCTCTGGGCGCAGGGCAGCGTGGCCAAGACCAGCGGCGGCTTCGACCGCAGGCTGCCCAACTCGCTGCGCTACGACTCCCCGGACTTCGACGGCCTGCAGGGCAGCGTGCAGTACTCGCTGGGCGAGGACGCGGACAACTCCGGCGTGTTCGGCGCGGGCGCGACGCTGGTCCGGGGCCCGCTCGAGGCAGGCTTCGCCTACGAGTTCAACCGCCGGGTGCGGGGCCCCGACCTCGACGATCACGCGATCACCGCGAGCGCCGCGTGGAACTTCGGCGCGGCACGCGTGGCCGGCGTCTACGAGTACCTGCGCTACGAGACGTTCGAGGGAAGGCTCACGCGCAACTTCTGGGGCGGCAGCGTCACCGTGCCGCTCGGCGCGGGCACGATCTACGCATTCGCCGGACGCGCGGCCGAGGGCAAGGGCTCGCCGCGCGTGCGCATCGGCGGCCTCGCCTCCGGGGCCGACAGCGGCGCGTGGCAGTACGAGGTCTCCTACACCTACGCGCTGTCGCCGCGCACGAGCCTCTACGCCGGCTTCACGGGGCTCGACAACGAGCGCAACGCCGCCTACACGTTTGCCATCAACCCCTACGCCGACGACTCTCCCACGGGCCTCAAGCTCCGGGGGCTGGTGATCGGCGCATACCACTTCTTCTGACAGCGTGAGCCCTCGCCTTCCCGCGCTGCCTTCGCTCGACGCGCTGATCGGCGGCTTCGACCGCGGCCTGCGCACGCTCGCCGGCGTGGCTTCGTCGGGGCGCCCGGTGCCCGGCGCCGGCATTCCCGACGCAGAGATGTCCGACGCCGAGAGGCTGCACGCGGCGGGCCTCATGCGCGTCAACCACACCGGCGAGGTGTGCGCGCAGGCGCTCTACGCGGCGCAGGCGCTCGTGGCGCGCGATCCCGCGATCCGCGGGCAGTTCGCGCAGGCCGCGCGCGAGGAGGAGGAGCACCTCGCGTGGACCGGAAGCCGGCTCGAGGAGCTCGGCTCGCGCGCTTCGCTGCTCAACCCGCTCTGGTACGCGGGGTCGTTCGCGATCGGCGTCGCCGCCGGAGTCGCCGGCGACGCCGTCAACCTCGGCTTCGTCGTCGAGACCGAGCGGCAGGTCGAGGAGCACCTGACCGGCCACATGGAGAAGCTGCCGCCGCACGACGCGCGCAGCCGCGCGATCGTCGAGCAGATGCGCGACGACGAGGCGCGCCACGGCGCGATGGCGCTCGCCGCCGGCGGCGCGCCGCTGCCGTTCCCGGTGCGCGGACTGATGCGCGTCGCCGCCGACGTGATGCGGGCGGTCGCCTACCGGGTCTGACTCGCGCGCAACGCGCGCAACCGCGCCTCCCGTACCGCCTTCGCGATCGCCTCGCCCCCGGCGCGCTCGCCGCGCGCCGACGCGCGCGCGATGACCATCGTCGCGATCGCGCCGGCGTCGACGCCGCGCGTCGCAGCGAACGCCTCGTTCACCAGCCGGCGCGGCGCATAGGGACCGCGCGCGCCCGGACGCGCGAGCGCGTCGCACTCGCAGGCGTCCACCAGCGCATCGAGTCGCTCCGGCCGGCGCAGCGCGTCGGCGGCGTCGAACAGGCGCAGCCACGCCGCGGGCGTCAGACCGGAGGCTCCCTGCACGCGGTCGCGCCAACGCGCGGCGAGCCGTGCCAGTTCGCGGCAGTCGGCGGGCACGCACAGGTGTCGCGAGATGCGCTCGGCACGCCGTACGCGGGCGCGCGCGTCCGCCGGCACCGGCGCGCCGAATCCGTTCGCGAGGACCGCGTAGCGCACCGGCAGCGCGAACCCGCGCCGCGCACCATGGTCCAGCGCACGCGCGACGCCCGGGCCGCCGCCGACGCCGGGCAGCAGCGCGTCGAGCGCGCCGCAACGCTCGAGCACCACGAGCATGCGCGACGGATGCGCCTCCATCAGCCCCCGCGCGAGTTCCGTCCACACGCGCTCGGGCGCGATCGTCGGCAGCTCGCCCGCGGCGGCGATCGCCCGCATGAGCTTCGCGGTCGCCGGCGCGACGCGGAAGCCGAAGCGCGCGGCGAAGCGCGCGACGCGCAGCACGCGCAGCGGATCCTCGGCGAACGCCGGCGAGACGTGGCGCAGCACGCCCTCGCGCAAGTCGCGCTCGCCGCCGTAGGGATCGACGAGCGTTCCGTCGTCGGCGCGCGCCATCGCGTTGATCGTGAGGTCGCGGCGCGCGAGGTCGTCCTCCAGCGTCACCTCGGGCGAGGCGAAGAACGCGAAGCCGCGGTAGCCGGCGCCCGACTTGCGCTCGGTGCGCGCGAGCGCGTACTCCTCGTGCGTCTCCGGGTGCAGGAAAACCGGGAAGTCGCGGCCCACCGGGCGGTAGCCCGAGGCGACCATGATCTCGGGCGTCGCGCCGACGACGACCCAGTCGCGATCCGCGACGGGCAGTCCTAGCAACTCGTCGCGCACCGAGCCGCCGACGCGATAGACGCGCACCGGTTGCGGGAGCGGCTTGCGCATCGGCGGGCCTACGGATCGCGCGGCCGGCCCGGGGGCAGCCCGTCGGGCGCTCGCCGGCAACGGCACGAAGCGGCGCGCACCGCGCACCCGTCTGCGTTGCCCATGTCGCCCTGCATCGCGCAGCTAGCGTCCGCCGTGGGCGCGGAACTCGTCGTAGCGGCTGCGGGCCGACGCGGCGCCGAGGTACTCCGGCGCGATCGCCTCGAGGGCCCGGGGCTCGATGCCGAACACCGGCGGGAACGGCGCGTCGCTCACGTTGTCGCGGCTCATCGACGCGAGGTTGTCGCGCGTCATCAGCTTGACCGGCAGGAGCTCGAGGAGGCGCGCCTGCAGCGCCGAGAGGCCGGGGCCGAGCGGCACGATCGGCCGCGGGTGACCGCTCACCCGGCCGACGTAGGCGACCAGCTCGCGCAGCGTGTAGACCTGCGGCCCGCAGAGGTCGTAGCGTTGCCCGATCGTGCGCGCGTCGTCGACGCTGTGCGCGAAGCAGTGCGCGACGTCGCCGATCCACACCGGCTGGAAGCGCGCGTTCGGCGCGGCGAGCGCCACCACCGGCATCAGGCGGAGCAGCTTCGCGAACATCGCGAGGAACGAGTCGCCGCGGCCGAAGATCACGCTCGGCCGCAAGATCGTCCAGTCGAGGCCGGACGCCGCCACCAGCGCCTCGGCCTCCCCCTTGCTGCGCTGGTAGCGCGACGGCCCGTCGGCGGACGCGCCGAGCGCGCTCATGTGCACCAGGCGGCGCACGCCCGCCGACTTGCACGCCGCCACCACGCTGCGCGGCAGCTCGACGTGCGCGGCGGCGAACGTCTCGCGTCCCTGCTCGTGCAGGATGCCGACCAGGTTCACCACGCAGTCCGCGCGAGCGACCAGCTCCGCCAGCCGGCGCGAGTCGCTCACGCTGGCCTCGACGACGGTGACGGTGGGCAGCAGCACGACCTCGCGCGCCCGGTCGCGGCGGCGCGTGGGCACCACGACGCGGTGGCCCTGCGCGGCGAGCTTGGCGACGACGTGCCGGCCGACGAAGCCGGTGCCGCCGAGGACGAGGACGTCGCGGGGCATGTCAGCGGCGCCGGGCCGTCCCTGGCCGCTGACCCGCCCCCCTGGGGGGAAGCGAGCGAAGCGAGCGCGGGGGACGTTTCATCAGTTGGAGGCGACCGGCCCGGCGGGAGCGGCCGACGCCGTGCCGTTGCGCGGCCCGACCGTGGCCAGCCGCGCGGTCAGCGGCACGTGCGCCTGCCCCAGCGCGCGCGTGTAGAGCATCGCGTTGGCGAGCACCTTCTTGACGTAGTCGCGCGTCTCGTTGAACGGGATCGTCTCGACCCACGCCGCGCCGTCGAGTGCCGCGTCCGGACGCCACGCCTGCGCGCGGCCGGGGCCGGCGTTGTAGGCGGCGGCCGCGAGCGCCGGATGGCTGTCGAGGCGCTCCAGCCAGTAGCGGAAGTAGTAGGCGCCGAAGCTCGTGTTCGTCTCGACGTCGGCGATCTGCGCGCTGCGATAGCCGTTCTGCCCGAGCTGCCGCGCCACCCAGCGCGCGGTGGCCGGCATCAGCTGCATCAGCCCCTGCGCGCCCGCCGACGACACGATGTCGGGCACGAAGCGCGACTCCTGGCGCGCGATGGCGAAGAGCAGCGCGGCGTCGACGTCGTGCGCCTTCGCTGCGGCCTCGAAGTGCGGGCGGAACGGCGTCGGGTAGCGCAGCGCGAAGTCGTGCCGCGCCGCGGTGCGCTCGGCGGTGTTGATCGAGCGGTCGTTGAGCCCGGCGCGCCGCGCGTACTCGGACGCGAGCAGCAGCGCCTCGTCGTCGAGCCCGCGCACCACCGGCTGCCACTCGCGCAGCGACTCCGGTCGCATGTCGAGCTCGGCCAGCTTGACCACGCGCCGGACCTCGGGGCGTGCGCCGAACTTCGCGAGCGCGTCGTCCCCGATGGGCAACGGCTGGCTCCTGGGCTCGATCGGCAGGCCCAGGGCCTCCGCCGCAAGCAGGCCGTAGAAGTGCCACGCGGGCGCGAGGCCGGCGTAGAGCGCCTTCGCCTCGTCGGCGTTGCCCTGCGCCGCGAGCGCGCGCGCCTTCCAGTAGCGCCACGCCGGCTCGGCGGCGAGCGCAGGGGGCATCTCGTCGATCGCGCGCAGCACGTCCTCGAAGCTCGCTGCGCGGAGCGCGGCGCGCACGCGCCACGCGTGCTGCTCGTCGTTGAGCTGCCGCCCGCCGGCTTCGCGGAACCACAGGTGCGCCTCCGCGACGTGCGACCGCGCGGCGTGGAACGCGAGACGCCCGTCGCCGTAGCGCCGGTCGGACTCGGGAAGCTGCGCGCGCACGCGCACCCAGGCCGCCCGCGCGGCAGCGGCGTCCTTGCGCGCCGCGCGCTCCAGCGCGAAGAGCGCCGACTCGCGGCCCTGCGGCTGCCGCCACGCGAACGCCGCCGACTGCAGCGCGGCGAGCGGGTTGCCCTCGACGCGCCGCCAGTCGCGCTCGGCAGCTCCGGCCTCGACCGCGAGCGACTGCGCCAGCCGCACGCTGCCCGCCTCCGTGGCGAGGCGCACGCGCGCCCAGCGGTCGGCCTCCTTGAGCTCCCCGCGCGCGAACAGCGCGGCGAAGAGCGGTGCGCACGCGTCCGGCGTCGCGCGTCCGCTGAACCACAGCGGCTTCACGGCTGCGAGCGCCGCGTCGCCTTCGCTGCCGCGCCGCCACTGCGCGGTGTGGCACGCGAGCTCCGCGTCCTCGCTGCCCGTCGCGACGTAATCCTGCGCGAACAGCGCCCACTCGCCCTTCTGGCCGAGGGCTTTCAGCCAGTCGGCGCGCAGCTGCTCCGCGAGCGGCGAGCCCGCGTGGCGCGAGAGAAACGCGCGGACGTCCTGCGCGTCCGCCGCGGCGAGGCCGAGCTTGAGCCGCCAGTACTCGACGTAGGGCGCGAGGTCGTGGCCCGCGACCTTCGGCTGCAACGCGACCAGCGCGCGCTCGTCGCCCTTCTCGAATGCCGCCTTCGCGGCGAGGAATTCGGCATCGCTCGCCGCCGCGGGCGCGACGGCGAGCAGGGTTGCCGCAAGGATGGTGGCTGTTCGGATCACGTGCCTATTCTCCGCGAGGCGGCGGGGGTCCACAACCGGACCATGCCGGGCGGCTCCAAAGGAGGACCGGACGGCGGCGCAGAGGTTCCGCATGCAACCGTGTTCGAGGTCAAGCGGCATAGCTGGCCTCGAACACGGTTGCCAGAGGTGCTTTGCTAGAATCGGCGCACGCTTCGCGCGCAAGCCCCGGCTCCGGCGCGCGCCCCGTCCACGCGAGGTATTCCGATGCCACAACGCAAGTCCGCGGCGCCGCTGGTGGGCGTGGTCATGGGCAGCGACAGCGACTGGGAGGTCATGCGCCACGCGGCGGCGCAGCTCGAGGCGTTCGGCATCGCCTACGAGGCGCGCGTGCTGTCCGCGCACCGCATGCCCGACGACATGTTCGAGTACGCCGAGGATGCGCTGCCCCGCGGCTTGCGCTGCATCGTCGCCGGCGCGGGCGGCGCCGCGCACCTGCCGGGGATGCTCGCGGCGAAGACCACGCTTCCGGTGCTCGGCGTCCCCGTGCCGTCGAAGTACCTCCGCGGCGAGGACTCGCTGCTGTCGATCGTGCAGATGCCGAAGGGCGTCCCTGTGGCCACGTTCGCCATCGGCGAGGCCGGCGCGGCGAACGCCGGCCTCTTCGCGGCCGCGCTGATCGCGCTCGGCGATCCGGTCGTGGCGCGCAAGCTCGCCGCATTCCGCCTGAAACAGACCGCGACGGCGCGGGCGATGCGCGTGCCGCCGGAGGGCGGAAAGGCGGGATAGCCGTGGCGGGACCGGGATCCGACGACGCGCCGATCCCGCCCGGGCAATGGCTGGGGCTGCTCGGCGGGGGGCAGCTCGGCCGCATGTTCTGCATGGCGGCGCAGAGCCTCGGCTACAGGGTCGCCGTGCTCGACCCGGGCGCGGACAGCCCGGCGGGCAGCGTGGCCGACCGCCACATCCACGCCGACTACCTCGCGCCGGCGGGCCTTGCGCGGCTCGCCGCGCTGGCGCGCGCGGCGACGACCGAGTTCGAGAACGTGCCGGCCGCCGCGCTCGAGTACCTCGCGCGCAGCGCGCGTGTCACGCCCGCCGCCGCGAGCGTCGCGATCGCGCAGGACCGCATCCGCGAGAAGACGTTCCTGCGCGACCACGGCTTCGCGGTCGTGCCGTTCGCCGTGGTCGGCTCAGAGCGCGAGGCTGCGGACGTCGACCCCGCGCTCGTCCCCGGCATCGTGAAGAGCGCGCGGCTGGGCTACGACGGCAAGGGCCAGGCGCGCGTGGCGACCGCCGCCGAGGTCGTCGCCGCATTCCGCGCGATGGGCAAGGTGCCCTGCGTCCTGGAGAAGCTCGCCGACCTCGCGTGCGAGGTGTCGGTGATCGTCGCGCGGAGCGACGCGGGCGCGACGACGACCTGGCCGGTGGCGGAGAACCGCCACCGCGAGGGCATCCTGGACGTGTCGATCGTGCCGGCGCGCGTCGAAGCCGCGCTGGCGGAGCGCGCGCGGGAGATCGCGACGCGGGTCGCAGCCGCGCTCGACTACCGCGGCGTGCTCTGCGTCGAGATGTTCGTGACGCGCGACGGCGCCCTGCTGGTCAACGAGCTGGCGCCGCGGCCGCACAACAGCGGGCACTACACGATCGACGCCTGCGTCACCTCGCAGTTCGAGCAGCAGGCGCGCGTGCTGGCGGGGCTGCCGCTCGGCGACACGCGCCAGCACGAGCCCGCGGTGATGGTGAACCTGCTGGGCGACGTCTGGTTCGAGGGCGCCTCCGCCGCGCCGCGCGAGCCGGACTGGACGTGCGTGCTGAGGCACCCGCAGGCGAAGCTGCACCTCTACGGCAAGGCCGAGCCGCGGCGCGGGCGCAAGATGGGCCACGTCACCTGCCTCGCTCCCACGCTTGCCGGGGCGCTCGCAGTCGCGGCGGCGATCAAGCGCGACCTCGGCATCCCCGGCGCGGGCGAGTTCGGGTGAAGGACGCACCGAACCTGCTGGCAGGCGTGCGCGTGCTCGACCTCACGCGCCTGCTGCCCGGCCCGGTGTGCACGCTCTACCTCGCGGACCTGGGCGCCGACGTGATCAAGGTCGAGGACACCGGCGCGGGCGACTACGCGCGCTCGCTGGACGCGAGGCCGGGCCAGGTCAGCGCGTTCTACCGCGCGGTGAACCGCGGCAAGCGCTCGCTGGCCATCGACCTCAAGGACGCGGCCGGCCGCGAGGCGTTCCTCGCCCTCGCGCGCACGGCCGACGTCGTCGTCGAGAGCTTCCGGCCCGGCGTCATGGCGTCGCTGCGGCTCGACTACGCGGTGCTGGCGGCCGCGAACCCGCGCGTCGTGTGCGCGTCGATCAGCGGCTACGGGCAGGACGGCCCGCGCGCACGCAAGGCGGGGCACGACGTCAACTATCTGGGCTACGCCGGGGTGCTCGACCAGACCGGCGCCGCCGGCGGCCCGCCCGCGCTGTGCAACCTGCAGATCGCCGACCTGCTCGGCGGCGCGGCCAGCGCGGCGATCGCGATCCTCGCCGCGCTGGTCGGCGCCCAGCGCAACGGGCGCGGCGCGTATGTCGACGTCGCGATGGCCGACGCGTCGCTCGCGCACAACGTCTTCGCGCTGCACGCCCTCGAGCAGCACGGCCGCACGCTGCCGCGCGGCGAGGACCTGCTCACCGGCGGCGTGCCGTGCTACGGCGTCTACGGCACGGCCGACGGCCGCTGGCTCGCGGTCGGCGCGCTCGAGGACAAGTTCTGGCGCGTGCTGTGCGCGGCGATCGGTCGCGACGACCTCGTCCCGTTCGGGCTGGCGCGCGGCGTCGAGGGCGCTCGCGTGCGCCGCGAGCTTCAGGAAGTTTTCGGCGCGCGCACGCTCGCCGACTGGACGCGGCGCTTCGACGCGCTCGACTGCTGCGTCACGCCCGTCCTCACGCTCGACGAGGCGCTCGCCGACGAGCAGTTCGTCGCGCGCGGCATGCCCGTGGAGGTGGGCGGCATGCGGCAGTGCGCGCCGCCGTTTCGCATCGGCGGCCAGGCGTTCGTCCCGGGCCGCGAGGCGCCCGCGCACGGCGAACACGGCGCGGAGGTCCTGCGCGAGGCCGGCCTGCCGGCGGACGCGGTCGCCGGCCTGCTCGCGCGCGGCGTGGTGCGGGGGCCGTCCGGGTAGCGGGCGATTGCCGCCGCGTCGCATTCGCGGCACCATCCGGCACATCGCCTGAAGGGTAGAGGGCCGTGGCTGCCGGAACGAACGACGCCGCACCCGCCGCGCCGACCGCCGACGAGCAGGTCGCGAAGATCTTCGAGTGGCGCCGCGGCTTCAACGCGATGCACCTGATTGACCTGGGCACGCAGCTGGGCCTGTTCCGCGCGCTCGCCG
>JAOUIA010000064.1 GCA_029884335.1 Betaproteobacteria bacterium | reverse complement strand
TCATCCCCGCCTCCGCGGGGGCGACACCGTAGGTTGTCGTCATCCCCGCCTTCGCGGGGATGACGACCATGGCGATGGGCCCGTCGACCTGGAGCGAACCGGCGAGGGTGCTCGACTGCGTTTCCGGTACGTTCTCGCTCAGGCGTTGCCGAGGTGCGTCGCGAGAAAAGCGAGCGTGCGCTCGCGCGCGAGTTTCGCGGCGGCGTCGTCGAACGAAGGCCGCGCATCGCAGTTGAAGCCGTGGTCGGCGTCGTAGGTGTGCACCGGATGCCGCGGATGGCGGCGCCGCCACTCGTCGATCCACGCGAGCGGGATCATCTTGTCGCGCTCGCCGAAGTGGCCGAGGACGGGGCAGCGCGGCGCCTCGCCGAGCACGTCGCCGATGCCGCCGCCGTAGTAGACGATCGCCGCGGCGAAGCCGTCGAGACGGCACGCGGCGAGCCACGCGAGCAGGCCGCCCCAGCAGTATCCGATCACGCCCACGCGCCCCTCGCCCGCGACGACCGCGCGCGCGGCGTCGATGTCCGCGAGCGCCTGCGCGGTGTCGGCCTTCGCGCGCAGCGCGCGCCCCGACTCGATGCCGGCGGCGTCGTAGCCCAGGTCGACGCCGCGCTCGATGCGGTCGAACACCGCGGGCGCGATCGCGACGTAGCCGTCGCGCGCATAGCCGTCGCACACGCCGCGGATGTGCGCGTTGATCCCGAAGATCTCCTGCACGACGACCAGCGCGCCGCGCGGCTTGGCCGCAGGGCGGGCGACGTAGGCGTCGAGCGCGAACCCGTCGCGGGCAGTCAGCTTCGCGTGCGTTCCATCGCTGGCAGGTGGCATGGCTCGTGTTCCGGTTTGCTGGAGGCGCGACTATAGCGCCGCGCCGCGGGCGGTGCGACACTCGCGTGCATCGCCTGCCCGATCCGGACCGACTCGCCATGACCCCACGCGCCTCCGGCGTCCTCGCACCCGTCGTCACGCCGTTTCGCCCCGACCTCTCGCCCGACGCCGGGCGCTTCGCCCGCCACTGTCGCTGGCTGCTGGACAGCGGCGTGGGGCTCGCGGTGTTCGGTACGAACTCCGAGGCCAACTCGCTCGGCGTCGACGAGCGCATCGACCTCCTCGAGGCCCTGGTCGCGGCCGGCGTCGATCCGGGGCGCATGATGCCGGGCACCGGCACCTGCGCGCTCGCCGACACGGTGAAGCTCACCGCGCACGCCGTGAAGGCCGGCTGCGCGGGGGTGCTCATGCTGCCGCCGTTCTACTACAAGGGCGTCACCGACGAGGGGCTCTTCCGCAGCTACGCCGAGGTGATCGAGCGCGTCGGCGACGCGCGATTGCGCGTCTACCTCTACCACATCCCGCCGGTGTCGCAGGTCCCGCTCTCGCTCGCGCTGATCGGGCGGCTGCTCAAGGCCTACCCGCAGGCGATCGCCGGCGTGAAGGACTCGTCCGGCGACTGGAACAACACGAAGGCGATGATCGACGCGTTCGCCGCGCAGGGCTTCGACGTGTTCGCGGGCTCGGAGACGTTCCTGCTCGCCAACCTGCGGCACGGCGGCAAGGGCTGCATCAGCGCCACCGCGAACGTGAATCCCGCGGCGATCCATGCGCTGTACGCGCACTGGCGCGACGCCGATGCCGACGCGCGCCAGCAGCGACTCGACGCCGTGCGCGCGACGTTCCAGAAGCGGCCGATGATCGCGGCGATGAAGGCGGCGATTGCGCACTGGAGCGGCGACGCGGCGTGGAAGACCGTGCGCCCGCCGCTCGTGGACCTGGCCGACAGCGAGAGCGCGGCGCTCGTCGGCGAGCTGCAGGCGATCGGCTTCGCGATGCCGGGGTTGGCCGCTGCGCCATAGTCGCCGGCCGCTTCGCCTGTCTCACCGGAACCGTGGGGGACGTGACATGGGCAGGGTGCTGACGCGCTGGCTGGCGTTGCGCGACCATCTCGTCGAGGAGTTCGGCGGCGGCCCGAAGGTCGTGAAGCTCGCCTGGGCGATCAACCTGCAGAAGGGCGGCACGCTGCCGTTCGTGCTGGCGCTGATGTACGCGTTCGACGTGTGGACGCCCACTGCGTGGACGTACCTCGGCCTGCACGGGAGCTACGGCCTCGTCTGGCTGCTGAAGGAACTCGTGTTCCCCGACCCCGGCTGGCAGAAGCGGATCACGTTCGCCGGCGCCGTCAACTCCTGGCTGTTCGTGCTCGCGCTCTACTGGATCGCCCCCGTGCTGCTGGTCGCGCAGCGCATCGAGCAGCCACCGGCGGTGCTCGGCGCCGCGATCGTCCTGTATGCGCTGGGCGTCGTCGTGATGGTCGGCGCCGACGCGCAGAAGTACTTCGTGCTGCGCGCGCGCCGCGGCCTCATCACCGACGGCTTCTTCGCGCGCACGCGCAATCCCAACTACCTGGGCGAGATGATGATCTACGCGAGCTTCGCGATCGTCGCGGGGCACTGGCTGCCGTGGCTCGTCCTCGCGTGGGTGTGGCTGGGCGTCTTCGTGCCGAACATGCTGCGCAAGGACGCGAGCATGTCGCGCTATCCCGAGTGGAGCGATTACAAGGCGCGCAGCGGGCTGCTGCTCCCGCGCCTGGGATGAGCCTGCCAGTCCGGGCCGTGCCGCAATGCGGCGCGGAAATGCCAAGGCCCTGATCGCTCAGGGCCCTGGCGGGGTGCTGGTGGTGCAGACTTTCGCTCGGGAGGACTCCCCTCCCGCGTCTTTGCACGAACCAACGTGCTGAATACGACCAGTTGGGAGTTGCGAGGGGACAGAGCGAGCTTCGCTCATCCACCATCACTCCTTGAACTGAAGGACAGGCGCGGGTCGCCACGGTCTTGTCTGGCTCTGACCCACAGGCAAATGCGGGACGATGCGGGACGCTCGGGTCCAGGTTCAGTCCTGCTTCGCACTGGACAGCAGGTTGGCGAGCGACGCACCGTATACCCAGGCCGTATCCGACGACGGCTTGCCGTTGGGGTCGTACCCGCCCACGTAGACCATCGATCTTCCGTCCCGTGCGAAGGGCGCCAAGGCGACGGTGTAGATCGACACGAGCCCTCGTTCATCTGCCCTGTACTTGCCGTTGACTTCCCCGACCCGCCAATGACCCGTAGGGTCCCTCACGGCATAGAGCGCCCCGCCATAGAACCCGCCATTGGGCGTCTCTTGCCCTTGGGCAATCAGCCTGTGGAACGACTGGCCGGATGGCCTAGAAGCGATAAAGGCCTCGAGCCCGATCACGTGATGCAGGCCTTGCGAGTCCGGGTCCTGCAACGGCGTGAAGGTGTTGTAGGCCCCGAGCACGAAAGGAATCGGCGCGCCGCCCAGGTGCCGGCTAACCAGGTCAGCAAGACAGATTTCGCGATACCTTGCGTAGCTGCCGTCTGGCTGCGGATCCAGCCGCATGACACACCCGGGCGACTGCCTTCCCGGATGCCACAGAAAGATCAGTGACTGACGCCCCGCCACCGGCCCCTCAATCGCCGACAAGCCCCGGATGCCCCCGATAGCCTGGAAGGTGGTGCGGCCCGTGCTCGGGTCGCGCTCGCCTGCCATGTCTGCCACCAGAACGTAGTGCGGACTGGGCCCATCGACCCTGCGGAGCACACGGGTGCCCCCGGACAGGTACAAGCTGCCGTTGGCCTCGACCATGGACAAGATTCGCGTTTCGGTCTGCGTGCCAGCTTCAGGCTGGGTAGACCACCGCAATTGCCCCGGCGACAACGGGTCGTAGCCGGCTGTGAAGACCCCCAGCACGCCAACGGAAAGGTGCAGGCGCTGCTCACCCGTGACGCGGTCCTGGTAGACGACCGCCGAGCGAACCGAATTGTCTTCGCCCTTGACGCCAGTATTCCCCGCGATTACTCCGGATCGGGTCCAGGTGCCATCGTCGTCATTGCGCACGAACATATGGACTGCACTACCTCCGCCGTCATAGGCGGCAGCCACCAGCAGGGTGCGCGGCTGCGGCAGTGGGCGGCCGTCTGCATCGACAGTGAAGGTGACCGACTTGAGCAATTCCGTGCGTAGATGCCGGGGACCGAGTTCCAAGTCGACGACCCAGGCTTCGTCCGGCCCCGACAGCCTGAGCACCTGACCCCAGCCGCTGTACTGGTCGATGCCGCCATACCAGACGTTGCGCCTGTCCTGCCAGAAGCCGTTGGCGGCGTACAGGCTGCCTCGGTGCGAAACCAGGTGCATGACTTGCGACCCGCCGGCCAGCCTGCCGTTTCGATCGGTGCAGCCAGCCCGGAAAGAAGCACTCCAACCCTCGCGAAGCGCCTCAGGGACACCGCAGGCCGGAGGTGGCTTCTGCGGGGACGGGGTAGCGCAGCCAGCCAGGCCCATGACCACGGCAGCCAGGTACGTGATGAACATCCAAGGATTCAATTCGGCCCCCTCCTTGCTGGTTGAAGCAAGTGCTCTAACCTGGCAGGGCTGCAACCGGTCGTGTCCCATCGAGAGCCTAGGGGGCATCGCAAACAGCCGCGTGTGCTGCCGCGAAACAGTTCGCGCAGGTTTCGAGAGAACGCAGGGCAATACCAACTCGAATCGAGCCCCAACCGCGCCCCCGGGGTAAGCCGTGGCACACGCAGCGTGGACTGCTGTCCCGCGTGGCGGGGGCGCGCGCAAAAAAAGCAACGCCCAACCGGGAAGGGTCAGGCGTTGTGTATTGGTGGAGACGAAGGGGATCGAACCCTCGACCTTCGCATTGCGAACGCGACGCTCTCCCAGCTGAGCTACGTCCCCACGTAGACCTGACATTATATCCGCGGGCGCTCCCCCCGGCAAACCGGCTCCCGTCCGCCCGCAGCCGGCCCCGCCGGTCCGTGCCGGCGCTCCGGCGCCGCCCGCGTCTGCTACCTTGGGCGCACTGCCACCCCGAGCGCCGGGCTGCGGCTGCCCCGGCGCCACCGCGTGCCATGGAACTTCTCCTGTTGGTCGGCCTGATTCTGCTGAACGGGCTGTTCGCGATGTCCGAGATCGCGCTGGTCACCGCCCGCAAGGCGAGGCTCGCGAAACTCGCCGCCGAGGGTGACCGGTCCGCTGCGGTCGCCGTCGAGCTGGGCGAGCATCCGACGCGCTTCCTGTCGACGATCCAGGTCGGCATCACGGCGATCGGCGTGATGAACGGGATCATCGGCGAGGCGCTGTTCGCCGAGCCGTTCGGCACCTGGCTCGCGTCGCTCGGGCTCGCGCGCGACACCGCGGGCATCGTGGCGACCGCGCTGGTGGTCGTCGTGATCACCTACGTGACGATCGTCGTCGGCGAGCTCGTGCCCAAGCGGCTGGGCCAGCTCAGGCCGGAGGCGATCGCGCGCAGCGTCGCGCGGCCGATGCGCTGGCTCGCCGCTGCCTCGCGGCCGTTCGTGCGCCTGCTCACGTTCTCGACCGACTCGCTGCTGCGGCTGTTCCCGATGACGGCCAAGAAGGCGGAGACGGTCACCGAGGAGGAGATCCACGCGATGCTCGAGGAGGGCTCGGAGGCCGGGGTGATCGAGCGCACCGAGCACGCGATGGTGCGCAACGTCTTCCGCCTCGACGACCGACAGCTCGGCTCGCTGATGGTGCCGCGCGCGGACATCGTGTTCCTCGACGCGACGGAGCCGGCGGAGGAGAACCTGCGCCGCATCCGCGCGACGTCGCGCTCGCGCTTCCCCGTCTGCCGCGGCGGCCACGACGAGATCCTCGGCATCATGTCGATGCGCAACCTGTTCGAGCAGGCGCTCGGCGGCGGCGCGATCGACTTCGCGCGGAACCTCGAGCCGGTCGTGTACGTGCCCGAGACGCTCACCGGAATGGAGCTGCTCCAGCAGTTCCGCGCATCGTCGGCGAGCATGGTGCTGGTGATCGACGAGTACGGCGAGATCCAGGGCCTGATCACGCTGCAGGACGTCTTCGAGGCCGTCATCGGCGAGTTCAGCCCGGTGCACGCCGACGAGGCGTGGGCGGTGCAGCGCGAGGACGGCTCGTGGCTGCTCGACGGGCTGATCCCGATCCCCGAGCTCTCCGATCGCCTGGAACTCGCGGAGCTTTCCGACGAGGAGCGCGCCGGCTTCCAGACCGCCTCGGGCCTGGTGATGTGGCTGCTCGACCGCGTGCCGCGGACCGGCGACGTCGTGACTTGGCGCGGCTGGCGGCTCGAGGTCGTCGACATGGACGGCAAGCGCATCGACCGGATCCTCGCCAAGCGCATCGATGCGCCGCCCTCCGGCCAATGACGTTGCTAGACTTCCGGCCTTTGCACGAGGAGGCGGCATGCGACGCGAAGTCATCCACTCGGACGGCGCCCCCAAGGCGATCGGCCCGTACTCGCAGGCGATCCGCGCCGGCGACACCGTCTACCTCTCCGGCCAGATCGGGCTCGATCCGCCCACCGGAGCGCTCGTCGACGGGCTCTCCGCGCAGGCGCACAGGGTGTTCCTCAACCTGCGCGCGGTGTGCGAAGCCGCGGGCGGCACGCTCGACGACCTGGTCAGGGTCTCGCTGCTGCTCACGGACATCAACGACTTCGCGAAGGTCAACGAGATCATGGCGACGTACTTCCGCGCGCCGTATCCCGCGCGCGCCACCTACCAGGTCGCCGCGCTGCCGCGGGGCGCGCGCATCGAGGTCGAAGGCGTGATGATCGTGCCGCGGGCCTGATGCCCCGAGCGAAGGCAGCCGCGACGCCGGCGGCGAAGCGGGCGCCGCCGGGCGCGGGCCTCGCCGAGAAGCTCGCGAAGCTGGGCATCGCGCGCGAGGCCGACCTCGTGCTGCACATGCCGCTGCGCTACGAGGACCACACGCGGCTCACGCCGCTGCGCGACGTGAAGGTCGGCGAGACGGTGCAGACCGAAGGCGTCGTCGCGGACACCGACATCGCCTACCGGCCGCGGCGCCAGCTCGTGAGCCGCATCGAGCCCGCGCCCGGCGAGGACGGGCAGGGCCGCGAGTGGCGCGCGCAGCTCACGCTGCGCTTCTTCTCGTTCTATCCGAGCCAGCAGAAGGCGCTGCAGCCGGGCGCGCGCGTGCGCGTGTACGGCGACGTGCGCGAGGGCTACTTCGGCCCCGAGATCGTGCATCCGCAGTTCCGCGTGGTCGCGCCGGGCGCGCCGCTGCCCGACCGGCTCACGCCCGTCTATCCGACCACGGCCGGGCTGTCGCAGGAGACGCTGCGCAGCGTGATCGCGCGCGCGATCGCCGCGGACGCCTCGCGCACGCGCGACACGCTGCCCGAGGAGCTGGTGCGGCGCTGGCGGCAGTGGAAGTTCGGCGATGCCGTCGAATTCCTGCACCATCCGCCGCCGCGGCTTCCCGCCATCGCGCAGAAGTCGCTCGACGCGCGCACGCACCCGGCGTGGACGCGGCTCAAGTTCGACGAGCTGCTCGCGCAGCAGCTGTCGATGAAGGCGCACCGCGAGGCGCGCGCATCGCGGCGCGCTCCCGTGCTGACCGGCACCGGAGCGCTCACGTCGGCGCTGCTCGCGCGGCTGCCGTTCAAGCTGACGCGGGCGCAGCAGCGGGTGGTGCGCGAGATCGCGCACGACCTCAAGCGCACCACGCCGATGCAGCGGCTGCTGCAGGGCGACGTGGGATCCGGGAAGACCGTCGTCGCGGCGCTCGCGGCGCTCCAGGCGGTGGAGAGCGGGCGGCAGGTCGCGTTCATGGCGCCCACCGAGATCCTCGCCGAGCAGCACTACCGCAAGCTCGCCGTGTGGCTCGAGGGCTCGGGCGTGCCGATCGCGTGGCTCTCCGGCTCGCTGCCCGCGAAGGCGCGGCGCGAGGCGCGCGAGGCGCTGGCTTCCGGGGCGGCGCCGTTCGCGGTGGGAACGCACGCGCTGTTCCAGGAGGGCGTCGAGATGCCGAAGCTCGGCTTCGTCATCGTCGACGAGCAGCACCGCTTCGGCGTGGCGCAGCGCCTCGCCTTGCGCGGCAAGGGGCTCGCCGAGGCGCACCAGCTGATGATGAGCGCGACGCCGATCCCGCGCACGCTGGCGATGACGTTCTACGCCGACCTCGACGTCTCCGTGCTCGACGAGATGCCGCCGGGACGCACGCCGGTCGCGACGCGGCTGGTGAACCAGAAGCGGCGCGCCGAGATCGTCGCGTGGGTCGGCAAGCTCGCGTCCGAGGGCCGGCAGGCGTACTGGGTGTGCCCGCTGATCGAGGAGTCGGAGAAGCTCGAGCTGCAGACGGCGGTGGCGCTGCACGCGGAACTCACTGCGGCGTATGCCGGCACGGGAATCGCGGTCGGGCTGATCCACGGGCGCCTCAAGCCCGACGAGAAAGCCGCGGCGATGCAGGCGTTCATCGAGGGACGGACGGGCGTGCTGGTGGCCACCACGGTGATCGAGGTGGGCGTGGACGTTCCCAACGCGTCCGTCATGGTGATCGAGCACGCCGAGCGCTTCGGGCTCGCGCAGCTGCACCAGCTGCGCGGGCGCGTCGGCCGCGGCTCCACCGAGTCGACGTGCGTGCTGCTGTTCGAGGAGCCGCTGACCGACACGGCGAAGGCGCGGTTGCGCGTGATCTACGAGCACCACGACGGCTTCGAGATCGCGCGCCAGGACCTCCTCATCCGCGGCCCTGGCGAGTTCCTCGGCGCGCGGCAGTCCGGCGAACCCCTGCTGCGGTTCGCCGACCTCGAGCGCGACGCGCCGATGATCGAGCAGGCGCGCGACGCCGCCGACGAACTGCTGCGCCGCGACCCCGAGGCCGCGAAGGCGCACGTCGAGCGCTGGCTCGGCGGCCGGCAGGAATTCATCAAGGCATGACCCCGGAAGCCGGGAGAGCAGGGTCGGAGTGCCTCTTGCAGCGCTGCGACTGCAAGTGCCGCTCTGACGCTCGTTTCGCGGATGGAAGAACGGGCACGACGAAGGAGGGAAGATGACCGGGTTCCCGCAACGCCTCGACGGCGTCATCGAGATCCACGACGAGCGGCTGCGCCCGGTGGTTGCGCACGACCCGCCGCTCGAGCGGTTGTGCACCGGCGCGATCTGGAGCGAGGGCCCGGTGTGGATCGCCGAGGACGACAGCGTGCTGTGGAGCGACATCCCGAACGACCGCATGCTGCGCTGGTCAGCGCGCGACGGCATGAGCGTCTGGCGCGAGCGCGTCGAGTTCACCAACGGCCACGCGCGCGACCGCGACGGCTCGCTGCTGCACTGCTCCCACGGCCTGAGGGCGGTGTTCCGCACGGACGTCGACGGGTCGAACCAGCGCACTGTCGTCGACCGCTGGCAGGGCAAGCGCTTCAACGCGCCCAACGACGTGGTGGTGAAGTCCGACGGGACGATCTGGTTCACCGATCCGCCCTACGGCCTCATCATCCCGGAGGAAGGCCACGGCGGAACCTCCGAGATCGGCGACTGCCTGGTCTTCCGCTTCGACCCCGCGAGCGGGGCCGTCGACCCGGTCACCGACCTGCCCGAGCACCCGAACGGCCTCGCGTTCTCGCCCGACGAGAAGCTGCTCTACGTTTCCGACACCTCGGGCGCGTTGCCCGGGCAGGGCAGCAACCACTGCCTGTGGGTCTTCGACGTGGTGGGCGGCGCGCGGCTGGCGAACGGCCGCAGGTTCGCCGATGTGTCGCCGGGCGTCCCGGATGGCTTCCGCCTCGACGCGCAAGGGTGGATCTACACCAGCGCGCAGGACGGCGTGCACGTCATCCATCCCGACGGCACGCTGCTCGGCAGGCTCCGCGTGCCCGAGAAGACGGGCAACGTCACGTTCGGCGGCGGCGAACGCGACACACTCTACATCGCCGCCTCGACTTCGCTGTATCGCATCGTGCTGCGCACGCGCGGCGTGCAGAATCCGTGACGCCGGTCGCTCACTCCACCTTGATGCTCTGCTCGCGCACGACCTTCGTCCAGCGCTCGATCTCGTCGGCGATCGTCTTCGCGTAGGACTCGGGCGTGCTCGCGACGACGTCGAAACCGGAGGCCTGCAGCCTCTCGCGGACGGCGGGCGAGGCCAGCGCCTTCGCCAGCGTTTCGTGCAGCTTGCGGGTGACGGCGGGGTCCATGCCGGACGGGCCGAGGATGCCGTAGAACGGCGCGGCGTCGAGGCCGGTGAAGCCCTGCTCGGTCAGCGTCGCGAGGTTCGGCAGCGACTTCGCGCGCTGCGGCGACACGATCGCAATGCCCTTGACCGTCCCGCCCTGAACCTGCGCGCCGGTCGGCACGATCGCATCGATCAGCAGCGGCACCTGCCCGCCCATCACGTCCTTGAGCGCCGGAGCGATGCCGTTGTACGCGACGTGCTGGCCGTCGATGCCCTGCCGCGAGCGCACCATTTCCCACCACAGGTGGCCGTAGCTGCCGATGCCCCCCGTCGTGTACTGCAGCGGCTGCTTCTGCGCCTTGGCATACGCCACGAGCTCGCGCATCGAGCTCGCGGGGACAGACGGGTGGACGACGACGAGCAGCGGTTGCGTCACCACCAGCGAGAGCGGCGTGAAGTCCTTGAGCGCGTCGTACGGCAGCTTGCGTCCCAGCGCGGTGTTGAACGCGATCGGCACGCCTGCGGCGAGCAGCGTGTAGCCGTCGGGCTTCGACTTGGCGACGAAGTCGCTGCCGATCACCTGCCCGGCGCCGGGCTTGTTCTCGACGATGACCTGCTGGCCGAGCGCCTCGGACCACGCGGGCGCGATGGTGCGGAATGCCGTGTCGATGCCGCCGCCGGCCGCCACCGGCACGACCAGCCGCACGGGGCGCGAAGGGAAAGGCTCCTGCGCGAACGACGGGGCGGCGGCGACGAGCGCGAGGGCGGCGAGCAGTCGGGTGGCGGCATGCATGGCGAAGCCTTTCCGGCGGAACCTGGACAACGACTATGCTAGTCGACAATGAACGCGTCGACCACACCGCACCCGCTCGTCGCGGCACGCACGCTCGGCGTGACCGTCATGCCGGAGTGGTTCGCCTGCGAGGGCGTCGAGCCGGTGCTCGATCGCGTGCGCGCGCTGGGCGCCACCGCGATCGCGACCAGCCCCTACGTGCTCGAGCCGGCGCCGGACGGCGAGGGCGCGCGGGAGCCGCCGCTCGATGCCGGAGCCGGAAGGGTGCGCCCGCTCGACCGGCCGCTGTACGGCCGGCACGAGCTGTGGGTGCGCACCGCGCCTTCGTTCGCCCATGCCAAGGAGCGCTATGCGGGACTGCGCTACCAGCCCTCCGCGCCGACTGCCCTCACGCTGCGCGACGGGGGCGTCCTCGACCGCGTCATCGAGGCTGCCGCTGCGCGCGGCATCGAGGTGCTGCTGCAGGTGATGGCGGCGAGTCCGCCGGGATATCGCGTGCAGTTCGGTGCGACGCACGAGGACGACCAGTGCCTCGGAGCGGACGGGCGACCGCATCCTGATCGCGTGGACCGCAACGCCTCGCTCGCGAGCCCGCACGTGGCGGCGTACGTCGCCGCGCTAGTCGCGGAACTCGCGGAGCGTTATCCCGGCGTGGCGGGCTTCCGGCTCGACTGGCCGGAGTACCCGCCTTACGATTTCGCCAGCGCGCTGTTCGACTTCAATCCGGCTGCCATGGCGGCGATGCGCGCGCTGGGCAGCGATCCGCAGATGGTTGCGCGCGACGTCCGCGACTGGACGACAGACCTGCGCGCGCGGGTGAGCGAAGCGGCGGGGCGCGGCGCGGAAGCCGTGCACGACGTGCTCGCGGGGCGGCAGTGGCAGGCGCTGTGGGACGACACCGGCCCGCTCGCGCAGCTGTTCGCGGCCAAGCGCGCCGTCACGCTTCGGCTGCTGCGCGGCGTGCGCGGCGCGCTCGACGCGGTGGACGGTCCGCGCCGAAGGCTCGAACCGCAGGCTTTCCCGCCGCCCTTTCACCGCGTCTCCGGCTTTCCGCTCGCCGACCTGGGCGGCGTTGCCGATGCGGTGGGCATCAAGCTCTACACCATGCACTGGCCGATGATCGCGCGCTTCTGGGCGGCGGGGCTGGTCGGCGCGGGAGCGCCGGCGCTGCACGACGCGGCGACGGCGGCGCTCGCGATGCATTTCGGTTTCACCGACACGCTTGCGGACGGCGCGCGACAGCGCTACCCGGAAGCGGACGAAGCCCATCCCGTCTCGCTGTCGCGGCAGCGGGAGAAGCTCGAACTTGCGCGCGCCGTCGCGGGCGACGTGCCGATCGTCGGCTTCTGCCACAGCTACGGTCCGCTCGACGACGTCGTGCGGCGCTTCGGCGCAGTCTCCGGCGGGCGCGCCTGGATCAACCGCTACGGTTACCTTTCGGAGGCGAAGCTCGCCGCGCTGGGCACCGCGTGGCGGAATGCGAAACGGTGACCCTTCGGCCAGGCAGATCGCCCCGCGGCACGCGGCCTCCCTCCGGGCGCCGGCAACGACGGACTCCGCCGCCTCGTTGCGACGGCCGGGCGGGTGGCGCGCCGGGACGCCGAAAACCGTGGATCGCCGCGGGTTTCCTGACCGAAATCAAAGGGCTTGCCGTCCGCCGGCCGCTGCGGCTCGGGTAGAATCCCCATGCCCGTGTTGCCGGAAAGGCCTAGGATCGAACCGGCGCCCCTGCGCACCTCCATGTCCCTCTACACGCTCGGCCTCAACCACACGACCGCGCCGCTCGAAGTGCGCGAGCGGGTCGCGTTCGGGCCTGACGTGCTCGGCGAGGCGCTGCGCGACCTGACCGGCAACCGGCGGGCGAAGGAAGCGGCGATCCTCTCGACCTGCAACCGGACCGAGGTCTACTTCCACGGCGGCGAGCCGTCGGGCGTGGCGAAGTGGCTCGAGGGCTTTCACGGGCTGTCCGGCGACGCGCTGCGCCCGCACCTGTATACGCTGCCGCACGACAAGGCCGTGACGCACGCGTTCCGCGTGGCCTCGGGGCTCGACTCGATGGTGCTCGGCGAGCCGCAGATCCTCGGCCAGATGAAGCAGGCGGTGCGCGTGGCCGAGTCGGCGGGATCGCTGGGGCTGGTGCTGAACCGGCTCTTCCAGCGCACGTTCGCCGTGGCGAAGGACGTGCGCACGAACACCGACATCGGCAGCGCGTCGATCTCGATGGCCGCGGCGTCGGTGAAGCTCGCCGAGCGGATCTTCCCGTCGATCGACGAGCAGCGGCTGCTGCTGATCGGCGCCGGCGAGATGATCGAGCTCGCCGCCACGCACTTCGCGGCGCGGCGCCCGAAGTCGATCACGGTGGCGAACCGCACGATGGAGCGCGGCGAGGCGCTCGCCGACCGCTTCGCCGCCAACGCGATCACGCTGACCGAGGTGCCCGAGCGGCTGGCGCAGTTCGACATCGTGGTGACCTGCACGGCGAGCACGCTGCCGATCCTGGGCAAGGGGCTGATCGAGCGCGCGATCCGCGAGCGCCGCCGCCGCCCGATGTTCATCGTCGACCTCGCCGTGCCGCGCGACGTCGAGCCCGAGGCGCGCGAGATCGACGACATCTTCCTCTACGGCATCGACGACCTCGCCGCGATCGTCAAGGACAACCTGCAGATCCGCCGCGAGGCGGTGACGCAGGCCGAGGCGATGATCGCCGAGCAGGCGACGCACTTCCTGCACTGGCTGGAGGGGCGCACCGTGGTGCCGACGATCACCGCGCTCACCGGCCACCACGACGCGCTGCGCGCCGCCGAGCTCGAGCGCGCGCGCAGGCTGCTGGAGAAGGGCGGCTCGCCGGAGGAAGCGCTCGACGCGCTCGCGCGCGGCCTCACGAACAAGTTCCTGCACGCGCCGCTCGCCGCGCTCAACCACGCCGGCGACGCCGAGCGCGCCGAGCTGATCGCGCTGTTCCAGCGCGTCTACAAGCTGCCGGACCCGCCCGCGTCGGGCCACTAGCGCCGCGCTCGTCGTCCCCGCGTAGGCGGGGATCCAGCGTCGCTTGATGTGAAGACACTGGGTCCCCGCCTACGCGGGGACGACGCCGTTTGTGCGGGCACGCTCAACCTTTACCCCTCACCCATCACCCGGCCTTTCGTGAAGCCCTCCCTCCGCCTCAAGCTCGACCAGCTCGCCGCCCGCCTCGCGGAGCTCGACCACCTGCTCTCCGCCCCCGAGACGATGGCGGACATGGACCGCTTTCGCGCGCTGTCGAAGGAGCACGCCGAGATCGGCCCGGTCGTCGCGAGCCTCGCCGAGTACCGCAAGGCGGAGGACGACTTGGCGGCCGCCGACCAGATGGCGCGCGAGCCGGGCATGAAGGCGTTCGCCGACGAGGAGCGCGCTGCGGCGCAGTCGCGCATGGACGCGCTCGAGCGCGACCTGCAGGCGGCGCTGCTCCCGAAGGACCCGAACGACGAGCGCAACGTGTTCCTCGAGATCCGCGCCGGCACCGGCGGCGACGAGTCGGCGCTCTTCGCCGGCGACCTCTTCCGCATGTACTCGCGCTACGCCGAGCGCAACCGCTGGAAGGTCGAGATGGTGTCCGAGTCGCCTTCGGAGCTCGGCGGGTACCGCGAGGTGATCGCGCGCATCGCCGGCGACGGCGTGTACCGCAGGCTCAAGTTCGAGTCGGGCGCGCACCGCGTCCAGCGCGTGCCCCAGACCGAGGCGCAGGGGCGCATCCACACCTCCGCGTGCACGGTCGCCGTGATCCCCGAGGCCGACCCGGTCGCCGACATCGTGATCAACCCCGCCGACCTGCGCATCGACACGTTCCGCGCGTCGGGCGCGGGCGGCCAGCACGTCAACAAGACGGACTCCGCGGTGCGCGTGACGCACCTGCCGACCGGCATCGTCGTCGAGTGCCAGGACGACCGCTCGCAGCACCGCAACCGCGCGCAGGCGATGGCGGTGCTCGCCTCGCGCCTGCTCGACAGGGAGCGCACCGAGCGGCAGGCGAAGGAGGCGGCGCACCGCAAGAGCCTGATCGGCACCGGCGATCGCAGCGAGCGCATCCGCACGTACAACTTCCCGCAGGGCCGCCTCACCGACCACCGCATCAACCTCACGCTCTACAAGCTCGGCGCGATCATGGACGGCGACCTCGACGAGGTGACGCAGGCGCTGGGCAACGAGTTCCAGGCGGAGCAGCTCGCGGCGCTGGCGGGGGATGTGGCGTGACGGGCCCTCATCCCCGGCCCCTCACCCCCGGCCCCTCTCCCCGCTTTCGCGGGGCGAGGGGAGAAGTGCTCCCCTCTCCCGCCGTCAGGTGGGAGAGGGGCCGGGGGTGAGGGGCGTGCAAGTCGCACCGCCTTCCGGCACGGCGCGCATCGCGCTGCGCCCGTTCGCGCCCGGCGACGGCGAGGACCTGTACGCCCTCGACTCGCTGCCCGAGGTCATGCGCTACATCGGCGACGGCTCGGTGGCGACCGATCGCGCAGCCTGCGAGGCGGCGATCCCCGCGATCATGCGCCGCTACGTCGACCATCCCGGCACCGGCTCTTGGCACGCCTCGCGGCGCGACGACGGCCGCTTCGTGGGATGGGTGTCGCTCAAGCACGCGGGCGATTCGCCGGACATCGAGATCGGCTACCGGCTGATGCCGCACGCGTGGGGTCGGGGCATCGCGACCGAGCTCGCGCGCGCGATGGCGCGCCGCGGCTTCGACGAGCTCGGGCTCGAGCGCATCATCGGCGTCACGCACCCCGACAACCTGGCTTCGCAGCGCGTGCTGCTGAAGGTCGGCATGCGCGACGAGGGCTGGGGGCGCTACTACGACGCCGACCTGCGGCTGTTCGCGATCCGCCGCGGGGACTGGCGGGGCGGCGCGTGAAGCTTCGCGAGGCGCTGGCCCAGTCGGGCCTCGTGCCCGTCGACGGACGGGTCCTGCTCGCGCACGTGCTCGATCGCGACCGCGCGTGGCTCCTCGCGCACGCCGACGACGAGCTCGCGCGCGTCGACGCGGATGCCTTCTTCGCGCTGGCGAAGCGCCGGCGCGAAGGGGAGCCGGTGGCCTATCTCACCGGCCGGCGCGAGTTCTGGGGGCTCGGGCTCGCCGTGACGCCGGCGGTGCTGGTGCCGCGCCCGGAGACCGAGACGCTGGTCGAGGCGCTGCTGGAGCGCATACCCGCCGATCGGCCGGCGAGCGTGCTCGACCTCGGCACGGGATGCGGCGCGATCGCGCTCGCCGTCGCGAGCGAGCGGCCGCTGGCACGCGTGCTCGCCACCGACGCCTCGCGCGACGCGCTCGACGTCGCGCGCGGCAACGCGCAACGGCTGGGGTTGCGCAACGCCGAGTTCCTGCGCTCGGACTGGTACGCCGACGTGCCGGCGCAGCGCTTCGACGCCATCGCTGCCAATCCGCCCTACGTCGCGGCGGGCGACCCGCACCTCGTCGAAGGCGACCTGCGCTTCGAGCCGCGCATCGCGCTCTCGCCGGGAGGCGACGGCCTCGGCGCGCTGCGCACGATCGTCGCCGGCGCGGCGCCGCACCTGGCCCCCGGCGGCGTGCTGGCGGTCGAGCACGGCCACGATCAGTCCGGGGCGGTCGTGCGACTGTTCGAGGCGGCGGGGTTCGTCGCCGTGGTCGCCAGGCGCGACCTGGCCGGCATCCCGCGCGTCGTGCGCGGCGAGCTGCCGCCTGCCTGACGGCCCGTCGCCCGGGACGGCGCTTCGTCCGTGCCCGCCGGCGTCCCGTCCGCGGCCGCTTGGCACGAAGCGCGAGCCTGCGATAATCGCGCGCTTCGCGATTCCCCGAACGATCCCGCCATGCGCCTCGCTGTCCTGCTCTGCTCGCTCGTCCTCGCCGTGCCCGCCTTCGCGCAGCCGAAGCAGCGCGTCGACAAGGCCGCCGACCTGCCGCGCTTCGCGTACAAGTTCGACGCGAAGGTCGAGGACGTCGTGCGCGACGAGGCGAAGTTCCGTCCGTTCGCTGGTGAGCTGCGGCGCGACTTCGAGTCGGTGCTCGCCGGCTACGAGATCCCCGACAAGGCGGTCGAGCGCGGCTACCTCGGCACGCTGGCGCAGCTCGACTACCTCGAGGGCAACCACGAGGCGGCGCTGAAGCGCCTCGACGCGATCAAGGCGCTGGAGGAGAAGCCGGCGAACCGGCTGCTGTCCGGCCTGACGATGCGCTCGTTCATCGCGTCGGCGAAGGCGTCCGGGCCGGCGGGCAGCGACGCGTACCGGCGCGACGTCGGCGCGCGCGTGCGCACGGCGCTCGACGCGATGCCCTATCCGGTGGTCGCCAACGACGTGCGCGAGATCAAGGCGGGGCTGGATCTCGCCGGGGAGTCGCTGATCGTCGGCGGCCTGCGCGAGCGCGTGCAGCCGGTCGTCGACAAGACGGGCAGCCTCTCGTCCGACTTCGCGCCGGCGCTGGTCAGCGCGCGCTACCGACTGCTCAACGTCGTGCCGCTCAAGGGAGAGCTGGTCGCCGCCTACTCGGGCTACCTCGCCGCGAACAAGGTCGACAAGCCGGAGATCTGGAGCAAGCGCGACGTTTCGCTGCTGCCGGGCCAGAAGCTCGCGACGATCAACGTCGCCGTGTGGGACAGCGGCGTGGACACGAAGCTCTTCGCCGATCGCCTGGTGAAGGCCGGCGGCAAGCCCGCGGTGATCGGCTTCGACCGGTGGGCGAAGCCGGCCGACACCGAGCTGATGCCGATATCGCCGGCGGTGGCGAGCCGCCTTCCCGCGATGAAGTCGTTGCTCAAGGGGTTCTCCGACCTGCAGTCGAACGTCGATTCGAAGGAGGCCGCGGAGGCGAAGCAGTACCTCTCCACGCTGCCGCCCGACAAGTACAAGGCGGCGATCGAGGAGATCGGGCTCGCGGGCAACTACATCCACGGCACGCACGTGGCCGGCATTGCGATGGCCGGCAACCCGTACGCGCGGCTCGCGGTGGCGCGCATCGAGTTCGACTGGCACCTGACGCCGGACCCGTGCCCGTCGCGCGAGCTCGCCGAGCGCGAGGCGCGCAACGCGCAGGCCTACGTCGACTTCTTCAAGCGCCACGGCGTGCGCGTGGTGAACATGAGCTGGGGCGGCTCGGTCAAGGGCTACGAGCAGGCGCTGGAGGAGTGCGGCATCGGCCGCGACCCGCAGGAGCGCAAGAGGATCGCGCGCGAGTACTTCGACATCAGCCGCGATGCGCTCGCGAAGGCGATCCTCGGCGCGCCGGGCATCCTGTTCGTCGCCGCCGCCGGCAACGAAAACAGCGACGCCGGCTTCGCCGAGAGCATTCCCGCCGCCATCGACGCGCCGAACCTGCTCTCCGTCGGTGCGGTGGATGCCGCCGGCGACGAGGCGTCGTTCACCAGCTACGGGAAGAACGTCGTCGCGCACGCCAACGGCTACCAGGTCGAGAGCGTGATCCCGGGCGGCGACAAGCTCGCCGAGTCGGGCACGTCGATGGCCGCGCCGCAGGCGACGAACCTCGCCGCGAAGATGCTCGCGGTCAATCCGAAGCTGACCCCGACCCAGGTGATCAAGCTCATCCGCGACACCGTCGAGAAGACGCCCGACGGCCGGCGCATGCTGGTGCACCCGGCGAACGCGGTTGAGGCGGCGCGCAAGGCAAAGGTGTGACGCGAAGGCAACTCCGCCGAGTGCTGACCGACCCTGCCGTGTGGGCGTGGGCGGCGGTCGCGCTGCTCGCGCTGCTTCCTCTGGGGCAGGCGCTGGCGCGGGTCTAGGCCGATCTGGCGCGCTGCTCGTCGCGCTCGGCGTCGGCGGCGACGGAGGCCTGCGACTTCCCCTTCGGCAGCTCCGGCGCCGGCCGCCGGCCGTCGATGATGTGCGCGACGGCGAGCACCGGGTGGCGAAGCAGCATCCGCGGCCCGGCGTAGCGCATCATTGCGCGCACCGCCTCGCGGTTCTCCGCGTTGTAGCAGTGCACCTTGCAGTTCGCGCAGGTCGGCTTGTCGTCGCCGAACACGCAGCGGTCCAGCCGCCGGGTCGCGTAGTCCATCAGCGCATCGCAGCGCTCGCACAGGCCCTCGGGCGTGCCGTGCAGATCGCGGCAGTGCATGCGGGCCATCGTGCGGATCGTCGCGAGCTCGCGCGCGAGCCGCGGGTGCCGGGCCTTGTCGTGGACCTTGCGCGTCGCGGGCTTCGCAGCGGGTGCGATCGACTCGTCCATGCGCCAATCGTGCCGGATTTCGACTTCCGCAGCCATGACGCGCGTCAAGCCCGGAAAGTAGGGTCAGACTCGACTTTCCCACCCGCTTCCAGGTGAATTGAATAGTGGCTGGCGGGAAAGTCGAGTCTGACCCTACTTTCTCGAACGGGGTGGGAAAGTCGAGTCTGACCCTGCCTTCTACGGCAACGGCACGCCGCAGCGTTCCGCCCAGGGTGCGAGCGAGGGCAGGATCGTGGGATGCAGCGCAATGCCCTCCGCGCGCTGCTTGCGCATCAGCGCGAGGCCGCGCTCGCCGGGCAGGCGCACCGGCGCTCCGCCGGGGCGCGGCGTCGCGCGGTGGCAGGCGTCGGCGATCCAGTTCGTCTGGCGCAGCAGCGCGTCGCGCCCGCCGAACGAATCGGGGTCGAGCACCTGGACGAACACCGTCGCGCCCCAGCCTTCGGAGGGATCGGCGCGCCCGTGGCCCGCGAGGCCGCCGGTAAGCGCCTCGATCAGCAGCGCGAGTGCGAAGCCCTTGTGGCCCGCTTCGAGCCCGCCGAGCGGCAGAAGCGTGCCCTTCGGCTCGCTGAAGAGCACCGCGGGATCGTTCGTCGGCTGCCCTCGCGCATCCTGCATCCACGCGTGCGGCAGCTTCTCGCCGGCCTTGTGCGCGCGGGCGGTGAGGCCGTTGGTCGTGTAGCTCGCCGAGATGTCGAGCAGGATAGGGTCACCGCCGGTCGGAATGCCGGCGGCGATCGGATTGGGCGTGAACACCGACGACACCGCGCCGAACGGCGCCACGCTCGCGCCCGAGG
>JAOUIA010000063.1 GCA_029884335.1 Betaproteobacteria bacterium | reverse complement strand
GTTCGACGACACCGTCACCCGTCGCCGGCTCGACGCGCTGTTCGCCGGCTTCGGGGAGGCGCTGCGCGCCGACACGGGCGCGCTGGCCGCCGACGCAGTCGCCCGCGAGCTTCGCAGCGCCGGCGTGGCCGTGTGAGCTACCCGGCGAGGGGCCCCAGGCGTAGCCTGGGGATCGACGGCAAAGCGAATCACGGCCGGCCACCGACGCGCCGAGGTCCCGCGCGACGCGTCGTGTACAAGGAGGTGGCGGTTTGAAGCGCGCCATTCTCGTCTGCGGCGTCGACGAGGCCGGGCGCGGGCCGCTGGCGGGGCCGGTCGTGGCCGCAGCGGTGATCCTCGATCCGCGGCGCCGGGTGGCCGGGCTCGCCGACTCCAAGGCGCTCCCGCCGCAGCGGCGCGAGGCGCTCGCCGCGCTCATCCGCGAGCGCGCGCTGGCGTGGGCAATCGGCAGCTGCGACGTGGCCGAGATCGACGCGCTCAACATCCTCCAGGCCACGATGCTGGCGATGCGCCGCGCCGTCGCCGGGCTCGCCGTTGCGCCGGACGAGGCGCTGGTCGACGGCAACCGCTGCCCGGATCTGCGCTGCCCCGCCCGCGCGATCGTCAGGGGCGACCGCGACGTTCCCGCGATCTCGGCTGCGTCGATCCTCGCGAAGACGACGCGCGACGCGCTGCTCGTGGCCCTCGACCGCGCGTACCCGCAGTACGGGTTCGCCCGACACAAGGGCTACGGCACCCCGGCGCACCTCGCCGCGCTGGCCCGCCACGGGCCGTGCCCGGAGCATCGGCGGAGCTTTGCGCCGGTGGCGCAGGCGGAGCTGCAATTCTAGGAAGAACGGGAAGGGGCACGGGTGGCCACGGCGCCCAATCTCACGCCCTGCGGAGCGTCGCATCGGGCAACGCGGCCCCCGGTCCGGTCGTTCAGAGGATCCGGTGGAACCAGAACACCGACAGCGCTGCCGCGACGAGCGCGAGCACCGCGCCGAGCCCCGCGAACAGCGCCGAGACCTCGGTCTCCTTGCGCTCGAAGACGAGGCGCGCGTTGAGGTTCTCGTAGATCTTCCGCAGGTCGACGGCGGTGCCCGCGTAGAAGTACTCGCCGTGCGTGATGCCGGCGATCTTCTTCAGCGTGTCCTCGTCGAGGCGCACGCGCATCGACCAGCCCTCGAAGCCGATCACTTCGCCCTGCGGCGTGCCCACGCCCACGGTGAAGACGCGCACGCCGCGGTCGGCCGCGAGCTTGGCCGCCTCCAGCGGGTCGGGTCCCGTGGTGCGCTGGCCGTCGGTGAGCAGGATGATCGCCGCCGAGGCGTAGGAACCGGGCGGCACCGGCTGGTGAGCGGGCTTGTCGGACTTCTTCGCGGCGTCGATCGGCTGCGCGCGCTGGTCGCGGCCGGTGGTGAACTGGCTGATGTCGATGCCGGCGTCGGGGAAGATCGCGGCGAGCGAGACGATGATGCCGCTGCCGATCGCGGTCGCGCGCTGCAGCTGGAAGCGGTCGATCGCGGCGAGCAGGTCCTCGCGGTTGCGCGTGGGCGGCTGCACGAGCGCCGCGGTGCCGGCGAACGACACGATGCCGATGCGCGTGGTCGCCGGCTGCTCGGCGATGAACGCCTTCGCCGCGTTCTGCGACGCGACGAGGCGATTGGGCTCGACGTCGGTGGCGCGCATGCTGCCGGAGACGTCCATCGCGAGGATCACGACGTCCTGCTGCGAGGGCAGCGTGATCACCGCCTGCGGCCGCGCGATCGCCACGAGCAGCGCGGCGAGCGCGCCGAGGAAGAGCAGCGGCGGCACGTGGCGGCGCCAGCCGGCGGCGCGCCCCATGGCCTCGCGCACCAGCGGCAGGTTCGCGTAGCGCACCGCGAGCCGCTTGCGCCGGCCCAGCAGCCAGACGTACAGCCCGGCGATCACCGGCAGCAGCAGCAGCAGCGGCAGCGCCTCAGGCCACAGGAACTTCACGGTTCTCCTCGAGGTGGCGCGGCATTCCGCCGCCGGCGCGAAGACGCGCGCGCTGCCGGCGCAGGTCGGCGAAGCGGAAGATCGCCCCGGCGAGGTCGTCGTCGGTGGCGAGCTCGAGCGCGTCGACCTGCGCGTGAGCGAATGCGTTGCGCACGTCCTGCTCGCGGCGCGCGGCGGCTGCCGCGAAGCGCCGGCGGAAGCCGGCGTCGTGCGTGTCGACGAGCAGCTGCTCGCCGCTCTCGGCGTCCTGGATCACCACCAGCCCGAGGTCCGGCAGCTCCGCTTCCAGCGGATCGAAGAGCCGCACCGCGATCGTCTCGTGCCGGCGACTGAGGCGCGCCAGCGCCGCGGCCCAGCCGGGGCGGCTCACGAAGTCGGAGACCACGAACACCAGCGAGCGGCGCTTCATGACCGCGCCGGCCGCGGCGATGAACTCGCCGAGGTCCGTGGGCCGCGAGCTCTCGCGGGCCTCGCGCGCGAGCATGCGGTGCAGCAGCTGCAGCACGTGGAGGCGGCCGGCGCGCGCGGGGACGACGGTGTCGAGCGCGTCGCCGTAGAACATCGCGCCGACGCGGTTGCCGCGGCGGGTGAACAGCCGCGCGAGCACGGCGACGAACTCCGCGGCGACCTGGCGCTTGGCGAGCTCGCCCGAGCCGAAGTCGAGCGACGGCGAGAGGTCGAGCAGGAACCAGGCGGTGAGGTCGCGCTCCTCGTTGAACGTGCGCACGTACGGCTGCTGCATGCGAGCGGTGACGTTCCAGTCGATGTGGCGCACGTCGTCGTGGTACTGGTACTCGCGCAGGTCGGCGAGGTCCAGCCCGGAGCCGCGGAACAGCGTCCGGTAGTCGCCGTGCAGCAGCCCGTCGAGCCGCCGCAGCACCGTCCACTCGAGGCGGCGCAGGACCGCTTCAGCCCGCTGCGGCGACGCGGACATGGGTCTCCAGCGGCTTCTCGGGAGCGGGCACCTTGCGCATGATCCGGCGCAGCAGCTCGTCGGGCGTCAGCGACTCGGCGAGCGCCTCGTAGGAGAGCACGAGGCGGTGGCGGAACACGTCGGGCACGAGGTCGGTGACGTCCTCGGGAAGCGCGTAGTCGCGGCCGCGCAGGAAGGCGAGCGCGCGCGCGCCCTCGATCAGGTGGATCGGCGCGCGCGGGCTCGCGCCGAACTGTACGAAGCGCGCGAGCTCGGGCAGCCCGTGCCGGTCGGGGAAGCGCGTGGCCGCGGCGAGCCGCACAGCGTACTGGATGCACGCCGGGTCCACGTACACGGATCGGCAGGCCCGCTGCAGCTCGGCGAGCTCGGCCGTCGTCGCCACCGACGCCACCTGACCGGCCGTGCCGGTGACGCGGTCGACGATGACGAACTCCTCCTCCTCGGTCGGGTAGCCGACCAGGACCTTCATCATGAAGCGGTCGACCTGCGCCTCGGGCAGCGGGTAGGTGCCCTCGCTCTCGATCGGGTTCTGCGTGGCCATCACGAGGAACGGCAGCGGGACGTGGTGCGTCTCGCCGGCGATCGTCACCTGATACTCCTGCATCACCTCGAGCAGCGCGCTCTGCACCTTCGCGGGAGCGCGGTTGATCTCGTCGGCGAGCAGCAGGTTGGCGAACACCGGGCCGAGCGAGGTCGCGAAGTCGCCGGTCTTCTGGTTGAAGATGCGCGTGCCGGTCAGGTCCGCCGGCACGAGGTCGGGCGTGAACTGGATGCGCTTGAACGTGCCGCGGATCGTGCGCGCGAGCGTCTTGACCGTCAGCGTCTTGGCGAGCCCGGGCACGCCCTCGACCAGCAGGTGGCCCTGCGCGAGGATCGCGACGAGGACGCGCTCGAGGAAGTGGTCCTGGCCGACGACGACCTTCTTGACCTCGTAGAGGATGCGCTCGGGCAGCTGGGCGTCGGGGCGGGCACGCGGCGATTCGGTCATCGGTGGTAGTTCCTAGAACGGCGGGAGGCCGGCGGCGGCGGCGGCGTTCTCGATCGGCACGGCGAAGCCGATGCCGATGAACACGCGCTGCTTGGTCGGATTGAGGATGCCGGTGACGATGCCGACGACCTCGCCGTCCATCGTCACCAGCGGGCCGCCGGAGTTGCCGGGGTTCGCCGCGGCGTCGAACTGGATGAGGTTGGTCAGCACGCGCTTGCCTTCCGGCGAGCGATACTCGCGGCGCAGCCCCGAGATCACGCCGTCGGAGACCGACGGGCCGATGCCGAACGGGAAGCCCACGGCGATCACGCGGTCGCCCGGCACGAGGTCCGCGGTCGAGCGCATCGTCGCCGCCTGCAGGTCGTCGGGCAGCGTCTTCGCCTGCAGCACGGCGAGGTCGTGCTCGGGCTGGGCGCCGATCACGGTCGCCTCGGACTCGGTGCCGTCGGCGAAGACGAGGCCGACCTTCTTCGCGCCGAGGACGACGTGGAGGTTGGTGAGGATCACGCCCTTGTCGACGATGACAACACCGGTGCCCACGCCGGTCTCGACGTCCTTGTCGTCCTCGCCGGCGGCGAGGTCGCGCACGCGCACGACCGACTTCGCGATCTTCTCGTAGGCCTGCGCGGCCTGCGACGGCATCACGTTGTTCTGCATCGTGTGCATCACCGCGGCGTCGATGTCCTGCTGCGTGAGCGCGCGCATCCCGGGGTGCAGCGCGTCGTACGCCTTCATCGCGGCGAGCGTGAACGCGACGCCGAGCGCCAGCGCGAGCATCCGCTCGTTGCGCGCAAGGAATGGGGCGAATCGCCTCCGGCGCGCCGGGGGCTCGGCCTGCGGCCCGGTCGCCGTGGCGGCGGCGGGCTGCGGCGTTGCGGATGCGACCTCGCGGCCGCGATGGCCGGAGCGGCTGTAGAGAGGGGCGCTGCGCATCGGAGATGGCGGGGTGGCGGGGCGGCGTGGCGTGCGGCGACGGCGCGCGCGGGCGTTGGCGAAGCCTACGCCATCGGCCCGGGGCAGGCAATGCAGCGCAGACCGGGGGTCCGACTCCGCGCCCCGCCTCCGCGGTGAACGAGCGGCAACGGTGCTGAGCGATGACGGGGGACAGACCCCGATTTCCGAAGTGGAAATCGGGGTCTGTCCCCTAACTCCGCGATTTCCGGAGTGGAAATCGGGGTCTGTCCCCTAACTCCGGCCGATGTCGGCGTAGTACTCGTGGGCGGCAGTGTTGACGCGCGAGACGCGCAGTTCGACGGGCTCGTCGCGATAGGTGAGCGCGACGCGCCGGATGGTGAGCAGCGGCGCGCCGCGCGCGACGCCGAGCAGGGCAGCGCCTTCGGCGTCGGCGAGGACCGCGCGCAGCCGCTCGCGCGTGCGCACGACGTAGACGCCGAACGCGTCCTGGTAGAGGTTGTAGATCGTCGACGGGCGGCCGGCGAACTGCGCCTGCGTGAGGCCGGGAAAGCGCGCGGCAGGCAACGTCAGGTCGTCGACGATCACCGGCTGCCCGGAGAGCGACAGGAGGTTGCGCACGCGGATCACGGCGTCGCCGGCCGGGATGCGCAGCGCGTCGCCTTCGGCGCGGTCGGCGCGGCCGCGCCCGAACGACAGCAGGCGCACCTCGGGATACTGCTTGGCGCCGTCGATCGGCGCGACGTGGAAGAAGTGGAACAGCAGCCGGTCGCGGTCGTGCGTGGCGACGAACGTACCGCGGCCCTGCTGGCGGATCAGGAGGTTCGCCGCGACCAGCTCGTCGATCGCCTTGCGCAAGGTGCCGATCGACACGCCGAAGCGCTCCGCGAGCCGGCGCTCGGCGGGGATCGCCTCGCCGGGCTTCCATTCGCCGGCGGCGAGCGTCTCGCGCATGCGCCGCTCGAGTTCCTTGTACAGCGGCGTGGCGTAGGCGACGCCGGAGCGGGTGGTGGTCTGGCTGATGGCCGTGCCTTGGCGCGCCCCGCGGCGGGGCGGTGTGCGGGGCAGTCTAGCCGCACCGCGAGATTCATGCAAATCATCTATATCATCTAGTTGACTTGGCCGGTGGCGGGGCGCTAGGATGCGCGTTGCGCCGCCGGCCGGCAGCTTCGCCGGCCCCGGGGCGGCGATCCCGTCGAGGAGCGTTGCGATGATCCACTGTGTGCTGCACGACCCGCGCGACAGCGTCGCGGTCGTCGTGGTCGAAGGCGTTGCCGCCGGCATGACGCTGACCGGGCTGATCCTCGACGAGGACCGCACGATCACGCTCGACTGCCGCCAGGACATCCCGATCGGCCACAAGGTGGCGCTGAAGGACATGGCCGTCGGCGACACCGTGTTCAAGTACGGCGTCGACATCGGCAAGGTGGTGAAGCCGATCGCGCGGGGCGAGCACGCCCACGTGCACAACATCAAGACCAAGCGCTGGTAGGGGGCTGCCATGCATACGACGTTCCAGGGCTACCGGCGCGAGAACGGCCGCGTGGGCGTGCGCAACCACGTCATCGTGCTGCCGGTCGACGACCTGTCGAACGCCGCCGCCGAGGCGGTGGCGAACAACATCAAGGGGGCGATGGCGATCCCGCACCCCTACGGGCGCCTGCAGTTCGGCGCCGACCTCGACCTGCACTTCCGCACGCTGATCGGCACGGGCGCGAACCCGAACGTCGCGGCGGTCGTGGTCATCGGCATCGAGGACCAGTGGACGCAGAAGGTCGTCGACGGCATCGCCGCCACCGGCAAGCCGGTCGCGGGGTTCGGCATCGAGCTCCACGGCGACCACGACACGATCATGCGCGCCTCGAAGGCCGCCCGCGAGTTCGTGCAGTGGGCGAGCGAGAGGCAGCGCGAGACCTGCCCGATCACCGACCTGTGGGTGTCGACGAAGTGCGGCGAGTCGGACACGACGTCCGGCTGCGGCGCCAATCCCACCGTCGGCAACGCGTTCGACAAGCTCTACGACGCCGGCTGCACGCTCGTATTCGGCGAGACCTCCGAGATCACCGGCGGCGAGAAGCTGCTCGAGTCGCGTTGCCGCACCCCCGAGGTGTGGAAGCAGTTCATGTTCATGTTCGACCGCTACCAGGACATGATCAACCGGCACAAGACGTCGGACCTCTCGGACTCCCAGCCGACGAAGGGCAACATCGCCGGCGGCCTGACGACGATCGAGGAGAAGGCGCTCGGCAACATCCAGAAGATCGGGAAGCGCTGCGTCATCGACGGCGTGCTCGACAAGGCCGAGGCGCCCGCCGGGCCGGGCCTGTGGTTCATGGACTCGTCGTCGGCGGCCGCCGAGATGGTCACGCTCTGCGCGGCGTCCGGGTACGTCGTCCACTTCTTCCCGACCGGCCAGGGCAACGTGATCGGCAACCCGATCCTGCCGGTGATCAAGATCTGCGCGAACCCGCGCACGGTGCGCACGATGAGCGAGCACGTCGACGTCGACACCTCGGGCCTGCTGCAGCGCCAGATCACGATGGACCAGGCCGGCGACAAGCTGCTCGACATGATGTTCCGCACGGCCAACGGACGCCTGACGGCGGCCGAGGCGCTCGGCCACCGCGAGTTCGTGCTGACGCGCCTCTACGAGAGCGCGTAACGGGGGCGGCGGCACGGGCCTCCGGCGCTCGGGCGCGAACTATAATCGGGCGCATCATGCCGCCGCACGTCGCCACGCCGGACGCCCTCGCGCTGCCCGACCTCGCCGCGATCGTCGCTGCGCGCGCGCGCATCGCGCCGCACGTGCACCGCACGCCGGTGCTCACGTCGCGGTCGCTGGACGCAGCCGCGGGCGCGCGGCTGTACTTCAAGTGCGAGAACTTCCAGAAGGTCGGGGCGTTCAAGGCGCGCGGCGCGTCCAACGCCGTGTTCTCGCTCACCGGCGAGGAGGCGGCCCGCGGCGTGGTCACGCACTCGTCGGGCAATCACGGCGCCGCGCTCGCCTACGCGGCGGCACGGCGCGGCATCCGCGCCCACGTCGTGATGCCCGACAACGCTCCGAAGACGAAGCAGGCGAACGTGCGCGGCTTCGGCGCCGACGTCCGCTTCTGCGCGCCCACGCCGCAGGCGCGCGCGGCCGCATGCGGCGAGGTGCAGCGCGAGACGGGGGCGACGCTCGTCCACCCGTTCGACGACGCGCGCGTGATCGCCGGGCAGGGCACCGCGGTGCTCGAGCTCCTCGAGGAGGTGCCCGATCTCGACATCGTGATCGCGCCGGTCGGCGGCGGCGGCCTGCTGTCGGGCACCGCGATCGCCGCGAAGGGAACGCGCGGCAGCCTGCGCGTCCTCGGCGCCGAGCCGGCGAACGCCGACGACGCGAAGCGCAGCCTCGCGAGCGGAAGGGTCGAGCCGGTGAGCCCGCTGTCGACCATCGCCGACGGCCTGCGCACGCCGCTTGCGCCGCGCACGCTCGCCGCCTTGCGCGCCCACGTCGACGCGATCGGGCTCGCGAGCGAGGAGGGCATCGTCGCCGCGATGCGCCTCACCTGGGAGAAGATGAAGATCGTCATCGAGCCGTCGTCGGCCGTGCCGCTCGCGGCGATTCTCGAGCGCACGCTCGACGTGGCCGGCGCGCGCGTGGGCGTGATCCTCTCCGGCGGCAACGTCGACCTGGACCGCCTGCCGTGGCAGGCGTAGGCGCGGACGATGAAGACACCCGACATCCACTGTCCCGCGTGCCGCTGGAAGCCCGGCCCCGGCGCGCGCTGGTCGTGCCTGCCGCGCTGCGGCACGGCGTGGAACACGTTCGCCACCGGCGGCGTGTGCCCGGGCTGCGGCGTGCGCTGGCATCGCACGCAGTGCCTCGCCTGCGGCGCGGTGTCGCCGCACCGCGACTGGTACCACGACCCCGAGGGCGGCCGCACGCCGGGCGAGACGCGCGAGCGCGACCTGGTCGAGCGCTGACGCCCGTCACCTGCACCCCGCCATGACGCACCTTCCCACCACGCCCTACCCGCGCTTCCACCTCGCGTTCCCGGTCACCGACCTCGACGAGGCACGCCGCTTCTACGCCGACTTCCTCGGCTGCGGCGAGGGACGCAGCGCGGAGGACTGGGTGGACTTCGACTTCTTCGGCCACCAGATCGTCGCCCACAAGGTCGCGAGCGCGGACATGACCGACGCGACGAGCCTCGTCGACGGGAAGAACGTTCCCGTGCGGCACTTCGGCGTCGTCCTCGACCCGGTGACGTGGCGCTCGCTCGCCGAGCGCTTCAAGGCGGCGGGCGTGCGCTTCGTGATCGAGCCCTACGTCCGCTTCGCCGGCGAGCCCGGCGAGCAGGCGACGATGTTCTTCCTCGACCCTTTCGGCAACGCGCTGGAGTTCAAGGCGTTCGCCGACATGAATCGCCTCTTCGCGAAATAGCCGTGGCCCGCATCCTGATCTCCGAGTTCATGGACGAGGCGGCGGTCGCCTCGCTCGCCAGCCACCACGACACGCTCTACGACCCGACGCTCGTCGACCGTCGCGACGAGCTCAAGGCAAGGCTCGCCGACGCCGACGCGCTGATCGTGCGCAACCGCACGCAGGTCGACGCCGAGCTCGTCGGGGCCGCGCCGCGCCTTGGCGTCGTCGGACGCCTCGGCGTGGGGCTCGACAACATCGACGTCGCGCTGTGCGCGTCGCGCGGCATCGCCGTGATCCCGGCCACGGGCGCCAACGCGCTCGCGGTGGCCGAGTACGTGATCGGCACGGCGATGCTGCTGCTGCGAGGTACCTACGGATCGACGGCGGACGTGGCCGCGGGCAAGTGGCCGCGCGCCGCGCTCTCCGGCGGCCGCGAGATCGCCGGCAAGACGCTCGGCATCGTCGGCTTCGGCGGCATCGGCCGCCTCACCGGCCGGCTGGGCCGCGCCGTGGGCATGCGTGCCATGGGTTGCGACGCGCAGGTGTCGCCGTCGGACCCGGGCTGGGCCGAGGAAGGCGTCGAGCCGCGCACGCTCGACGCGGTGCTCGCCGCCGCGGACGTCCTGACGCTGCACGTGCCGCTCCTGCCGGCCACGCTCGGCCTGATCGACGCCTCGCGCATCGCGGCGATGAAGCGCGGCGCGATCCTCGTCAACACGGCGCGCGGCGGCGTGGTCGACGAGGCGGCGGTCGCCGCCGCGCTGCGCAGCGGCCACCTCGGCGGGGCGGCGCTCGACGTCTTCGGCAAGGAGCCGCTGCCCGCGGGATCGCCGCTCGCCGGCTGCCCGAACCTGATCCTCACGCCGCACGTCGCCGGCGTCACCGCCGAGGCGAACGAGCGCGTGTCCTCGCTCATCGCGCGGCGCGTCGTCGAGGCGCTGGCGTCGCGACGCTGATGCCGCGCTTCGCCCCCGCCGACCTGGAAGCGCTCGCCGCGCGCGCGCTGCGCAACTCGGGCGCGAGCGATGCGATGGCGCAAGCCACCGCGCGCGCGCTGGTCGCAGCCGACCTGCGCGGGCTTGCCTCGCACGGCGTGGCGCGCGTGCCGCAGTACGCCACGCACCTCTCCAACGGCCGCGCGGACGGGGCGGCTGTGCCTGCAGTGGCGCGGTCGAAGGGCGCCACCGCGCTGGTCGACGCGCGCTGCGGCCTCGCGTTCCCGGCCTGCGCGCTCGCGGTCGACACCGCGATCGCGAAGGCGCGCGAGTTCGGCGTCGCGTTCGTCGGCGTGACCAACAGCCACCACTTCGGCGTCGCCGAACTGCACCTGGCGCCCGTGGCCGCGGCCGGCATGGTCGGCATCGCGCTCGGCAACTCGCCGGCCGCGATGCCTGCTGCGGGCGGACGCACGCCGCTGTTCGGCACCAACCCGATCGCCGCGGTCTTTCCGCGCCGCGACGCCGCGCCGCTCGCCATCGACCTCTCGCTCTCCGAGGTCGCGCGCGGCAAGCTGATGGTCGCGGCGAAGGAGGGCAAGGCGATCCCGCTCGGCTGGGCGCTCGATCGCGACGGCAACGCGACGACCGACCCGAAGGCCGGCCTCGAGGGCTCGATGCTGCCGATGGGCGGGGCAAAGGGCGCGATGCTCGCGCTGGCGGTCGAGCTTCTCGTCACCGCGCTCACCGGCGCCGCGCTGGGCTTCGAGGCCGACTCGTTCTTCGTCGACGCGGGCAATCGGCCGCGCATCGGCCAGGCGTTCCTCGTCGTCGACCCCGCCGCGCTGGCCGGGCGCGAGTCCTACCTCGAGCGCGTCGAGACGCTGGTCGCGGCGATGCTCGCCGACGCAGGCGTGCGCCTGCCGGGCGCGCGCAGGAACGCGCTGGCCGCGAAGGCCGCGGCCGAAGGCATCGAGATCCCGCAGGCGCTGTCCGATCAGCTCGCGAAGCTCGCGGGCTGACCGAGTTCTTCCTACCGCTGCAACGAGAACTCGGCGGCGCAGCCGCGATCGACCCAGATCGCGTCGTTCTGGTATCCCCAGCTCTGCCCGTAGATGCAGGGCGCCTGCGAACGCTGGTTGACGAGCCGTGCGACCCGCAGCGGCCCCGTCGGGCACACCGAGTAGCCGTACTCGCGGCTCTCGCAGTACAGCAGCTGCCCCGCCGGCGGCGCGACGACGATCGGCGGCTGCGCGGGCTGCGGCGCGACGATCACCGGTGCTTGCGCGGCGTGCACCTGGAAGTCGGCCTCGCAGCCGCCGGTGACCCAGATGCCGTCGGGCCGCCAGCCCCAGGTGCGTCCTTCGATGCACGGCGCCTGCGACCGCTGGGCCACGAGCTGGACGCGCGTCGCGGCCACGGGCAGCGGGCAGAGCTGCTGCCGATAGTCGCGGCTTTCGCAGGCGACGATGACGCCGCCGCGGTCCTGCTGCATGGGGGCGACGGGCGGACCGATGCGCACCTGGAAGATGCCCTCGCAGCCGCGGTCGACCCATACGCCGCGCCGGTCCCAGCCCCACGACACTCCCTGCACGCACGCGCTGCGCGAGCGCTGCTCGACCAGCACGGCGTCGTCCACGCCGCCGCCGATCGGGCAGAACTGGTAGCCGTAGTCACGGCTCTCGCACTGCAGGCGCGCCTGCGCCTGCGCGGGGCCGGCCGCGCCCAACGCCACCAGAGCGGCTAGCACGAACGGCGCGGTCCTCGATGCCGGCGGCACGCGTTTCGCTCCCGATGCAATTGAATTCATGGCGCTCTGCTACCGGGACCGGACGCGGAACACGCCTTCGCAGCCGCTGTCCACCCAGATGCCATCGCGCCGCCAGCCCCAGGAGCGTCCCAGGACGCACGGCGCCTGCGAGCGCTGCTCGACCAGCTGCACGTCCCGGATCGGCCCCGTCGGGCAGAAGTTGTAGCGGTACTCGTGGCTTTCGCAGGCCGTGATCCCCGGTGCCGGCGCCGGAGGCGGCGGGCGGAATTCGGTGCGGATGCGGAAGTCCGCCTCGCAACCCTCGCTCACCCAGATGCCGTTGCCGCGCCAGCCCCAGTTGCGGCCCAGCACGCAGGGCACGCGGGAGATCTGCCGCACGACGCTGGCGCTGACGATGCGCGCGTCGGTGGCGCAGAAGTTGTGCTGGTAGTCGCGGCTCTCGCAGGTCATGATGTCGCGGCCTGGCTGCACCGGCGGGGAAGGCGGCGGCCGGTAGTCGCCGACTTCGAACACGCCCGCGCAGCCGCGGGACACCCAGACGCCGCGTCGGTCCCAGCCCCAGGTCGAACCTTCGATGCACGCCGCGCCGGAGATCTGGCGGACCAGCACCGCATGGGTGATGCCCATGCCCGTCGAGCAGAACTGGTATTGGTGGTTGCGGCTCTCGCACTGCAGGCGGACCTGCGCGTGCGCCGGCGCCGACGCCAGCGCCGCCAGCGCGGCAACGGCGGCCACTGCGAGGAACGGCGCGATCATCGGCGGCATCGCTGCTCTCCGGGACATCGGTTTGCGCATGGTAGCCGAACGCAGGGCGAACCGGGCACGCCGCTAGCGGACGTCGGCAGCGGCGATGGCCTCGCGCAGCGGGTTGAAAACCCCCGGCGCCGCGGCGATCAGCTCGTTGGTGCGCATGTAGTCGTAGCCGCCGGCGAAGTCGCCGACGCGCCCGCCCGCCTCGGTCACGAGCAGGGCGCCCGCGGCGACGTCGCGGGGGCCCAGGCTCAGCACGAAGAAGCCGTCCAGGCGCCCGCAGGCTACGTAGGCCATGTCGAGGGCGCAGGCGCCGGACCGCCGGAGCGTGCAACGCGAGGCGAGCGCGCCGAAAAGCGGCAGGTAGCGCGGCATGCGCGGGCTCTTGCGCGTCGGCAGCACGGTGCCGACGAGCGCCTCGCCCATCCGCGTGCAGGCGGAGGTGCGCACCGGCACGCCGTTGAGCTGCGTGCCCTTGCCGCGCATCGCGGTGAACAGCTCGTCGCGGATCGGGTCGAGCACGACCGCGTGCGTGAGCACGTTGTCCTGCGACAGCGCGACCGACACGGCGAAGCAGGGGTAGCCGTGCACGAAGTTCATCTGGCCGTCGAGGGGATCGACGATCCACTTGCACGGGGCGCTCGCCTTCGTGCCGCTCTCCGCGGCCTCCTCCACGAGGACCGCGTGGTCGGGAAACGCCGCGGAAATCGTCGCGACGATCGCCTGCTCGGCCTCGCGGCCCGTGGCCGCGACGATCTCGCCGTGCTCCTTGGAGAAGCTCGGCAGGCGCTTCAAGTCGCGCGAGGCGTCGTTGACCACCGCGGCGGCGCGCCGGGCCGCGCGCACGGCCACCGCTAGCACGGCGTCGTTCGTCGTCGTCACAACCCTTCCCTGCGGCAAGGCTTCACGAGCACGATTCTAACCTTCGCCGCCGGGCGCGCCCCGGTTCGCGCTTCCGGGGCGCTCGGGGCGCGGGCGACGAGGCCGCATTTGACGCGTCCCTTCCGGCGCCGCGGCGGAGCTCGACGGGTCGGAAGGCCTTCGCTGGGGAGCGGGAGGCGGGAAGCGGAGCCAGGCGGACGCGCTCCGCCGCCAGGGACGACGCAGGCGCGGGGGCGATCGCGTTGCGGGCCAGCACTCGCCGGGAGTAAGCTCGCTACCCGCGCCGCGAAGCGCCGTCACCCGAACGGCCGCCGGCCATCCGGAGGAGGTCCCGTGTCAGTCACGATCACCCTGACCGTCAACGGCAAGTCGGTCACCGCTTCGGTCGACCCGCGCACGCTGCTGGTCGAGTTCCTGCGCAACGAGCTCAGCCTCACCGGCACGCACGTCGGCTGCGACACCGGCCAGTGCGGAGCGTGCACGGTCCACCTCGACGGCCGCGCGGTGAAGTCCTGCACGATGCTCGCCGCACAGGCGAACGGCGCCGAGGTCACGACGATCGAGGCAGTTGCGCGCGACGGCGAGCTGCATCCGATGCAGGCCGCGTTCCGCGACTGCCATGCGCTGCAGTGCGGCTTCTGCACGCCGGGGATGGTGATGGCGGCGCTCGATCTCGTCGCCGCGAACCCCAGCCCGGACGAGAAGGCGGTGCGCGAGGGGCTCGACGGCAACCTGTGCCGCTGCACCGGCTACCACAACATCGTCAAGGCCGTGCAGCAGGGCGCGGCGGCGATGCGCAAGGGGGGCTGACCATGGGCGCTTCCGACACCAACGTGATGGGCAAGTCGGTCCGCCGCAAGGAGGACTACCGCTTCCTGACGGGAGCGGGGCAATACACCGACGACGTCAACCCCGACCGTCACACGCACGCGTACTTCCTCCGCTCGCCGCACGCGCACGCGCGCATCCGCGGCATCGACACGTCGCGCGCGAAGGCCGCGCCGGGGGTCGTCGCCGTGTGCACGTCGGCCGACCTCGAGGGCGTGAACGGGCTGCCGTGCGGTTGGCTGATCACCGGCACCGACGGCAAGCCGATGAACGAGCCGCCGCACCCGGTGCTCGCGAAGGGCAAGGTGCGCCACGTCGGCGATCCGGTGGCGATGGTCGTCGCCGAGACGCCGAACCAGGCGAAGGACGCCTCGGAGCTGATCGATGTCGACTACGAGGTGCTGCCGGCGGTGGTGAACTGCGTGGACGCGCTCAAGCGCGGCGCGCCGCAGATCCACGACGAGGCGCCGGGCAACAAGTGCTACACGTGGGCGCTGGGCGACAAGGCGGCCGTGGACGCGGCGTTCGCGAAGGCGGCGCACGTCTCGAAGCTCGACATCGTCAACAACCGGCTGATCCCCAACGCGATCGAGCCGCGCGCCGCCGTCGCGTCGTACGACCGGGCGGCCGACGGCTACACGCTGTACGTCGCCAGCCAGAACCCGCACGTCGAGCGGCTGCTGATGACGGCGTTCGTGCTCGGCCTGCCCGAGCACAAGGTGCGCGTGATCGCGCCCGACGTGGGCGGCGGCTTCGGCTCGAAGATCTATCTCTACGCGGAGGAAACCGCGATGGTCTGGGCGTCGAAGCGCGTGGGCCGCCCGATCAAGTGGACCGCCGAGCGCAGCGAGTCGTTCGTGTCCGACGCGCACGGCCGCGACCACGTCACGCGCGCCGAGCTGGCGATGGACAAGGACGGCCGCTTCCTCGCCATGCGCGTGCACACGACCGCGAACATGGGGGCGTACCTGTCGACGTTCGCCTCGTGCATCCCGACGATCCTGTACGCGACGCTGCTCGCGGGACAGTACACGACGCCGGCGATCTACTGCGAGGTCACCGCCGCGTTCACCAACACCGTTCCGGTCGACGCCTACCGCGGCGCCGGGCGGCCGGAGGCGACCTACGTCGTCGAGCGGCTGGTGCACCAGGCCGGCGTGGACATGAAGCTGCCGCAGGACGAGATCCGCCGCCGCAACTTCATCCGCAGCTTCCCCCACCAGACGCCGGTCGCCCTCACCTACGACACCGGCGGCTACGACGCCTGCCTCGACGAGGCGATGCGCCTGGCCGACGTCAAGGGCTTCGCGGCGCGCAAGGCGGAGGCGGCCAAGCGCGGCAAGCTGCGCGGCATCGGCTACTCGTCGTACATCGAGGCCTGCGGGCTCGCGCCGTCGAACATCGCGGGCGCGCTCGGCGCGCGCGCCGGGCTGTTCGAGGCGGGCGAGGTGCGCGTGCACCCGACCGGCAGCGTGACGGTGTTCACCGGCTCGCACAGCCACGGGCAGGGGCACGAGACGACGTTCGCGCAGGTCGTCGCCTCGCGGCTGGGCATTCCGGTCGAGAACGTCGACGTGGTACACGGCGACACCGGCCGCGTGCCGTTCGGCATGGGCACCTACGGCTCGCGCTCGCTGGCCGTGGGCGGCACCGCGATCGTCAAGGCGCTCGACAAGATCGTCGCGAAGGGCAGGAAGATCGCGGCGCACCTGCTCGAGGCGGCGGAGAGCGACATCGAGTTCGCCGACGGCAAGTTCACGGTGTCCGGCACCGACCGCAGCAAGACGTTCGGCGAAGTCGCGCTCACGGCCTACGTCCCGCACAACTACCCGCTCGACAAGCTGGAGCCGGGGCTGAACGAGACCGCGTTCTACGACCCGACGAACTTCACGTTCCCCGCGGGCACGCACGTCTGCGAGGTCGAGGTCGACCCCGACACCGGCGTGGTGGAGGTCGTCGCGTTCTCCGCCTGCGACGACTTCGGCAACATCGTCAACCCGATGATCGTCGAGGGGCAGGTGCACGGCGGGCTGACGCAGGGGCTCGGCCAGGCGCTGCTCGAGAACTGCGTGTACGACGCCGAGAGCGGACAGTTGCTGAGCGGCACGTACATGGACTACGCGATGCCGCGCGCCGACGACGTGCCGTCGTTCAACGTCGGCACGAAGGTCACGCCGTGCACGCACAACCCGCTCGGCGCGAAGGGCTGCGGCGAGGCGGGCGCGATCGGCGCCCCGGCGGCGATGATGAACGCCGTGCACGACGCGCTCGCTGCGGTGGGCGTCACGTACATCGACATGCCGGCGTCGCCGCACCGCGTGTGGCGCGCCATCCAGGCCGCGCGCGCCTGAAAGGGGAGACGACCATGTACGCATTCGAGCTCCACAAGGCGAAGAGCGTGGCTGATGCCGCGGCATTGATCGCCAAGACCGGCGGCAAGGCGCTTGCCGGCGGGCAGAGCCTCGTCGGCGCGATGAAGCTGCGCCTCGCGCAGCCGGGCGCTCTCGTCGACCTCTCGGGCATCGCGGAACTGCGCGGCATCCGCAGGGAAGGCGGAGCCGTCATCGTCGGCGCGATGACGCGGCACGCCGAGGTGGCTGCTTCCGCGGACGTGAAGGCGGCGATCCCAGCGCTCGTCGCGCTTGCCGAGGGCATCGGCGACCGCCAGGTGCGGAACATGGGCACGCTCGGCGGCGCGATCGCGCACGCGGATCCGGCGGCCGACTGGCCTGCCGCAGTGCTGGGCCTGGGCGCCACGGTGATCACCAGCAAGGGCAGGCACGCAGCGGACGGCTTCTTCAAGGGCCTCTACGAGACCGCGCTCGCCGGCGACGAGCTCGTCACGGCCGTGAGCTTCCCGGTTCCGCGCAAGGCCGCGTACGCGAAGTTCCGCAACCCGGCTTCGCGGTTTGCGCTGGTGGGCGTGTTCGTCGCGCAGGCGGGCGACGGCGCGGTGCGCGTCGCGGTGACGGGCGCGACCGCGACGCCGTTCCGCTGCGCGCCGCTCGAGGCCGCGCTGGCGAAGTCGTTCACCGCCGACGCCGCGAAGGCGGCGAAGGTGTCGGCGAACGGCCTGTCGGGCGACCTGCACGCCTCCCCCGAGTACCGCGCGCACCTGATCCCGGTGCTCGCCGCGCGCGCCGTTGCGTCGCTTTAGGCGGGGCCCGCGGTCGGATCCGGCGCATGCCGCGGATCCGACCCCGGGGTAAGCTACGGGCTTGCCCGCCCGCCGCGACAACGTGACGCTGCCGATTCCCGCTTCGGTCGACGCGACCCTCGACCTCCTCGCCTCGCAGGACTACGTCGCGGATCGCCGGCTTGCGACGGCGGTCTTCCTCGCGTTGAAGCTCGGCCGCCCGCTGTTCCTCGAGGGCGAGGCGGGCGTGGGCAAGACGGAGGTGGCGAAGGCGCTCGCGCAGGCGCTGGGGCGCAAGCTGCTGCGCCTGCAGTGCTACGAGGGGCTCGACGTCGCCTCCGCGGTCTACGAGTGGAACTACCCGCGGCAAATGATCGAGATCCGCCTCGCCGAGGCCGCGGGCGGCATGGAGCGGGGCGAGCTCGCGCACGACATCTTCACGACGCGCTTCCTGCTGCGCCGCCCGCTGCTCGAGGCGCTCTCGCCGCAGGAAGGCGCCTCGCCGGTGCTGCTGATCGACGAGCTCGACCGCACCGACGAGCCGTTCGAGGCGTACCTGCTCGAGGTGCTGTCCGACTTCCAGGTGACCATTCCCGAGCTGGGCACGATCCGGGCGGCGCGGCCGCCGATCGTGGTGGTCACGTCCAACCGCACGCGCGAGATCCACGACGCGATCAAGCGCCGCTGCCTGTACCACTGGGTCGACTATCCCGACGCGCGCACCGAGCTCGCCATCGTGCAGCGCAAGCGGCCGCAGGCCTCGGCTTCCCTCGCCCGCGAGGTCGTCGCGTTCACGCAGCGGTTGCGCGCGATGGACCTGTTCAAGGCGCCGGGCGTGGCGGAGACGCTCGACTGGGCCGAGGCGCTGGTGGCGCTCGACCGCGTCGCGCTCGACCCGCAGACGGTCGCCGACACCATCGGCGTGCTCCTCAAGTACCAGGACGACGTCGGGGCGCTCACGCCCGACGTCGCCGCGCGCCTCGTCGACGAGGTGAAGGCCGAGGGCGTGCGCTTGTAGCGCACGGCAGCGTCGCCGGTCGTCCCACGGTGGATTTCCGCTCCCCGTTGGCGTAATCTCGCCCGATCCCCCTCGCCCCAGCGGAGCGTCCACCGTCATGCGTCCTTCGCCGACCGTCGCGCTGCTCGCCGCCGCGCTGGCGTTCGTGGCACCGGAAGCGCTCGCGCAGGGCTTCAGCTTCTCGGCGCCGGACGACAGCTCGAAGCGCGAGGCCGATGCGCGCGAGGCCCGCATCGCGCACGACCTCTCGACGCCGTGCCGCGCCGACCTGCGCAGCAAGAAGATCATGGTGGTGATCGGCGAGACGCAGTCGAACGGCTACGTCACGGCGCAGCAGGCCGACTACGGGCCGCACTACCGGCTGATCAACGACAGGTTGCGCGCGCTCGGCCTGACGACGTACACCGCCGAGGAGATCCGCCGCCAGGTCGCGCAGGCGGAGATCGACGCTCACTTCCGCAACGATCCCGACGCCGCGCTGTCGGCGAGCCGCCGCCTCGGTGCGAGCTTCGTCCTCCGCGGGCTGATCGCGACGCGCGCGATGCCCAATCCGATGATGCGCGTGAACCAGGTCGACGTGACGATGGGCTTCACGCTGAGCTCGGCGAGCGGCAAGCTGATCTCCACCGCGGAGGCGCGGACGGCTTCCTACGCCGGCGCCGACACCGCGAAGATGGCGCTCACGCTGATCGACGAGCAGGCCGACGAGGTGGTGGCGAAGCTGTACGCGGAATACTGCCGCAACGCCGGCTTCCAGTCCGCCGCGCCGCCGGCCAAGCGCAAGTAGACCCCCGCTACACCTCCAAGGAGGATCCCATGCGTCACTCCCTTGCCATGAACGCGCTCCGGCTCGCCTTCGGCGCCGCGATCGTCGCCGGCGCGATGCCAGTGGCGGGCCAGCCGCAATTCGGCAACCCTTCGCCCACGGCGGGCAAGGAGACCTCGCAGAAGGCGAACCAGGCCGCCGACCAGGCCGCCTACCGGCCGGTCGAGTACGTCAACGCGCGCAAGAAGGGGCCGGCGCTGGTCGTGATTCCCGGGGAGATCAAGAGCAACCACGCCGACTTCCTGCGCCAGTTCACGCCGAACAACATCGCCGACTTCGGCGAGATCGAGCTGTCCGCGGCGAACTTCCAGGTGCTCGAGCGCAGCAACCTCGGTCCCCTCATGCGCGAGTTCGAGCTCGCCTACAACCTCGGCGATCCGGACGCGGCGCGCAAGTTCCTGCGCATGGGCAAGCTCAAGCC
>JAOUIA010000010.1 GCA_029884335.1 Betaproteobacteria bacterium | reverse complement strand
CGCTGATGACGCTGCGCATCGCCGGCTTCGAGGGCGGCGGGCTGCTGCTCATCGCCTGGCTCGTGCTGGTCGTGCAGGTCTCCGAGATCCTGCAGCACGTCTGGGGCCGCCTGTTCGGCCGCCACCTCGTCGCGCCGGCGCTCTCCCCGACGCGGACGCTCGAGGGCGTGACCGGCGGCGTGGCGAGCGCCGGGGTGCTCGGCGCCGCGCTGTCGTGGCTGACGCCGTTCGGCCCGGGGCAGGCGGCCGGGGTCGCCGCCGTGTGCGCGATCATGGGCTCGTTCGGCAGCGTCGCGTGGCTTGCGGTCAAGCGCGACCGCGGGATCAGGGACTGGGGCACGATCCTCGAGCGCCACGGCGGCATGCTCGACCGCCTCGACAGCGTGATCTTCGCTGCCCCCGTTTACTTCCACGTCCTCTACCTCGGCTGGCACAAGTAGGCTGCCGGGAATAGGGCTCCGGCAGCCCCTGTTGGCGGAAGCGGGGCCGCAGCGGCGCGCGGGGCGATTGTCGCCGCCGGACCGGCCCGGATACGATGTGCCGATGCCCGACGACGCGCTGCCGCACCCGGACCTCGTCGCCGCGATCCCGCGGCTGCGGCGGTACGCGCGCGTGCTCACCGGCGAGGCGACGCGGGCCGACGACCTCGTGCAGGACACCCTGGCGCGGGCGTGGGAGAAGCGGCGGCTGTGGCAGGCCGGGACGGACTTGCGCGCCTGGCTCTTTACCGTCATGCACAACGTGTTCGTGAACCAGCGGGCGCTCGCCAGGCGCGAGGCGCGCAACGTGTCCATCGACGCCGACGACGCGGGCGAAGTCTGGCAGATCGCCGTGCGGCCGAACCAGCAGCTGCGCGTCGAACTTGCCGAGGTGCTGGCGAGCATCGGGCGGCTGCCGGTCGAGCAGCGCGAAGTGCTGCTGCTCGCTGCCGTCGAGGAGCTGAAGTACGAGGAGATCGCGGCCGCGCTCGACGTGCCGATCGGAACCGTCATGTCGCGCCTGTCGCGCGCCCGCGAGAAGCTGCGGCGGATGGATGCCGAGCCCGCAGTCGCCCTCAAGGTGATCCGGAACAACCCGGCATGAGCGCGACGATCAACGACGACGACCTCTCCGCCTGGGCCGACGGGCAGCTGTCGCCCGAGCGTCGCGCGGCGGTCGAGGCCGCGCTTGCCGCCGACGCGGGGCTCGCCGAGAAGGCCCGGGCGCAGCGCGCGCAGAGCGCCGCCTTGCGCGAAGCGCTCGATCCGTGGCTCGCCGAGCCGATCCCCACGCGGCTGCTGGCGGCAGCCGCGCCGCCGCCGCTGCCCTCGGCGTGGGTCGCGTGGCGTCCGTTCCTCGCCGCCGCGGCGACGCTGGCGCTCGGGCTGGCGATCGGCTGGTATGGACGCGACCTGACGCTCGAGCGCTCGGGAACGCCGACGACCTTCGCGCGCGCCGCGGCGGTCACGCACGTGCTCTACGCGGCCGACCAGCGCAGGCCGGTCGAGGTGTGGGCGAACGAGGAGAAGGGGCTCGTCACCTGGCTCACGCGGCGCATGGGCGTGCAGGCGCACGCCCCCGACCTGAACTCGGTGGGCTTCGCGCTGATCGGCGGCCGGCTCGTGGCCGGCCACGAGAGGCCGACCGCGCTGCTCATGTACGAGAACGCCGAAAAGCAGCGCCTGACGCTGCAGTGGCGCCGCAACGACCCCTCGGTCGAGGAGACGGCATTCCGCTACGCCGTCGAGAGCGGCGTGGGGGTGTTCTACTGGATCGACCACGACTGTTCGTACGCGCTTTCCGGCCGCGTCGACAAGGCGCAGCTGCTCGCGATCGCGCGCGTCGTCTACGGGCAGCTCGCGGCTGCCGAGGCCCAGCCGCAGAAGTAGGGGGTCACGCCCCGACTTCTCGCTTCCCCGCTGTCGCGCCGGCAACGGAAACCGGGGTCTCGCCCCGCTTCTTGACGCAGGGTCGAGTCTGACCCTACTTTGCGGGATGCCCCAACGCATCCCAGCCGCCGCCGGCGATCCCCAGGACGCGATCGAGACGCCCGCGCTCGTCGTCGATCTCGACGCCTTCGAGGCGAACCTCGACGCGATGGCGGCAGCGGTCGCGGCCGCGGGTCTGAGGCTGCGACCTCACGCGAAGTCGCACAAGTGCCCGGCGATCGCGCACGCGCAGATCGCGCGCGGCGCGGTCGGCATCTGCTGCCAGAAGACCGACGAGGCGCTCGCCTTCGTCGCCGCGGGCGTGCGCGACGTGCTGCTGACCAACGAAGTGGTCGACCCGCGCAAGCTCGCACGGCTCGCTGCGGGAGCGCGCGAGGCGCGCATCGGCCTCCTGTTCGACGACGCGACTGCAGCGCGGACGGCGAGCGCTGCCGCGGCGGCAGCCGGCGCGACGCTCGATGCCTACGTCGAGATCGACGTCGGCGCGGGCCGCTGCGGTGTCCTTCCGCAACGGGCCGGCGAACTCGCCGCGATCCTCGCCGCGCTGCCGGGCCTGCGCTTCGCGGGCCTGCACTGCTACCACGGCGGCGCGCAGCACTTGCGCACGCCGGCCGGGCGCGAGGCCGCCATCGCGGGCGCGCGCGAGCGCGTGCTCGCCGCACGCCGCGAAGTGGAGCGCGCCGGGCTCGAGGTGGCGATCGTGACCGGGGCGGGAACGGGGACCTGGCCGCTCGAACTCGCCAGCGGCGTCTGGAACGAGCTGCAACCCGGCTCGTACGCGTTCATGGACGCGGATTACGGCCGCAACGAGCCCGCCGAGCGCGACCTGCGCTTCCGCCACTCGCTGTTCGCGATCGCATCCGTGATGAGCGTGCCGGCGCCGGAGCGCGCCGTTTGCGATGCGGGGCTCAAGGCGTTCTCCTTCGACTCCGGGTTGCCTCTGGTGCACGGTCGTGAAGGCCTGAACTACGCGAAGGCCTCCGACGAGCACGGCGTGCTCGCGGTGGCTCCCGGCGCGAAGCCGCTCGCGCCGGGCGATCGCGTGTGGCTCGTGCCCGGGCACTGCGACCCGACCGTGAATCTGTACGATTGGATCGTCGGCGTGCGCGGCGGGCGCGTCGAGTGCGTGTGGCCGGTGAGCGCGCGCGGTGCGCTCGGATAGCGCCCCGATGGAAGCGCAGGACTCCGCAGCCCTGGCCATCCTGCGCCATCCGGGCGCGTTCGCGCTCGACGTGCTGCGCGCGTTCCGCCGCAACCAGGGCCTGCTGCTGGCCGGCGCGGTCGCCTACTACACGCTGCTGTCGATCGTGCCGCTGCTGATCCTGCTGGTGTTCGCCCTGTCGCGCTTCGTTCCCGAGCAGCGGCTGCTCGCGACGATCGGCCGCTATGCCGACCTCGTGGTGCCCGCGATGGGCACGGCAATCGTCAGCGCGCTCGACGCGTTCCTGGACACCGGCGCGGTGATGAGCGGCATCCTGCTCGTCACGCTCTTCGTCTTCAGCTCGCTCGCCTTCACCGCGCTGGAGAACGCGTTCGCGGTGATCTTCCACCACCGCTTCACGCGGCGCAGCCGCCACTGGGCCGTGTCGGCGGTCATCCCGTACTGCTACATCGTCGTGCTGGGCGTCGGGCTGCTCGTCGTGACGCTGGTCTCCGGCGGGCTGCAGGCGCTGACGACGCGCGAGATCGCCTGGTTCGGCCAGCCGCTGACGTTCGGCCGGGTGTCCTCGGCGCTGCTCTACGCGCTCGGCGTGGCGGGCGAGATCCTGCTGCTCGCGTCGATCTACTTCGTGATGCCGGTCGGGCGGCTTTCCTGGCGCCACGCGCTCGTCGGCGGCGTCGTGGCGGGGCTGCTGTGGGAGGCGACGCGCCACCTGCTGGTCTGGTACTTCGGCACGCTGTCGCAGGTGCAGGTCGTCTACGGCGCGTTCGCCACCACGATCGCCATCCTGCTGTCGCTGGAAATCGCCTCGGGCGTGCTGCTGCTCGGCGCGCAGGCGATCGCCGAGTTCGAGCGGCGGGCGCTCAAGTCACGCAGTCCTCCCCGCGCTCACCAGGGCTAGAGTGCAATCAGCCCGCGCGGCGTGCGCAGCATCGCTGCCAGCCGCGTCACGCGATCGTAGGTGACGTGAATGGCCGCCTCGAGCCCGAGGCGCGCGAGCGAGCGGCGGACCGGGTTCGCGTCGGGATGCGACGCGGCAAGCTGCTCGAGCACAATGCCGCTGTCAGGCAGCGCGTCGGTGGGATGCTGGGGCACGTCCCATTGGATGAGCGTGGGCAGCACGCCGCGCCCCGGGCGCGAGCCGTCGTCGGGCACGGTGATGCGCCAGCGGTAGGGACCGCGCTCGAACGGCAGGATCGGCCCCGGGTCATAGCCCGCCTCGGCGACGGCGCGATCGAGATCGCGCGTGCGCGCGACCCAGTGGATGAGCCGGGGCGCGTCGAGCAGGTCGGCGCGCAGGTCGCCGTCGTCGAGGTCGAACCAGCGCTGCCGCGCGGGCCTGGCCCCCTCGGGATCGATCGCGATGATCTCGAGGTACACGCGCTCGCCGAGCCTGAGCAGCGCGTTGTGCGTGCCCATCGCGACGTGCTTGCCGCCCGGCTGCGCGACCGCGCCGGTCAGGTCGGCGACCCAGTCGATGCCCTGCGCGAGCGTGGTCGCGGCAAAGACGAGGTGGTCGGGCTCGGCGAGCTTCACGCCGGGCTCTCGGCGGCGTCGAAGTCGAGCTCGACGCGCGCGCCGTTGGGGTCGAAGAAGAACACCTGCCAGGTGCCCGCGCCCGCCTGGCGGCGGTGGGCGAACTTCACGCCCAGCCGATCGAGGCGCGCGAGCGTTTCGGCGAGCCCGGTGGCGGAGAACGCCATGTGATCGATGACGCCGGGCTTGAGCTGCTCCTTCGGCTTGCCGCCGACGACGTGCAGCACGGCCTGCCCGCCTGCGTACAGCCACGCGCCAGGGAACCCGAGGTCGGGACGCGCGCCGGGGACGAGGCCGATCGTCGCGCCGTAGAAGTCGACGGTGCGCTCGACGTCGTCGGTGAGCACGGTGAAGTGGTTCATGCCGCTGATGGCCATTTCGCGCATCCCTCCGGTTGAGCCGGCATGTTACTGCGCGGCACCGACGGCCATCGCCACGAGCATCGCGGTCGCGTCCGGCGGCGCGGCGTCGTTGAACGGCAGCGCCGCGTCGCCGCCGCTCCAGGCGTGGCCGAGGCCGGCGACGTCGACCACGCGGACGACCGCACGGCCGTCGCGGTCCCACTCGCGAGTGCGCACCGCGTGCGGGGCGCCTGCGTCGCGCCGCGTGCGCTGCGGCTCCGGCAACGTGGAGTTCGCGCCCGGCGGCACGCCGACGTCGTTGAGCGCGAGGTACTGCCGCGCCAGCGCTTCGGCATTGAGGCGGGCGACGACGTCGTCGTCGCCGCCGTGGACGACGGTGAGCGCCACGCGGACATCGCCGTCCGCTGTCCCCCGCGCTTCGCGGGCGATCGCTGCAACGTCGGCCTCGGGGCCGCGCCGCATGACCGTGAGCGCGGTGAACGCGGACGCCGCCGCGCCGCAGGCGAGCCCCGAGTGCGTGAACACCCCGCGCACCAGCTGCGGGAAGCGCACGCCGAGCACGGCGGAGAGCGCGGCGCCCGACGACATCCCGGCGACGGTGATGCGCGAGCGGTCGGCGCCGAAGCGGCGCGCGACCTTGCGGATCATCGCTGCGACGATGGCCGCCTCGCCCTTTCCCGCGGCCGTGCGGCGGTCGAACCAGTTCCAGCACCGGTAGGGATTCGCCGAGTCCTTTTGGTCGGGCATCAGCACCAGCAGGCCGGCTCGCTCGGCCGCGGCCTCGATGCGCGTGCCGCGGGCGAACTCCTCGGGCGTTTGCCGGCAGCCGTGGACGAGGACGAGGAGCGGCGCTGCCGCCGACCTGTTCCAGCTTCCGGGGACGTAGAGCCGAAAGCGGCGGCGGGGAAAGACCCAGGGTCGGAATCCGATCAGCCCGCGCCAGGCGAACGCCCGCCCCTCGGTCCAGCCGAGCGCCTGCGCCGGCCGGGCGAAGCGCTTTTCGAGCCACTCGCTGATCCGCGTCCACCTGCCCATGGTCGGGAGGGGCGCTAGATGAGGACGATGTCGTACTGCTCCTGCGAATAGACGCTCTCGACCTGCAGCGAGATCGGCTTGCCGATGAAGTCGCCGAGCTGGGCGAGGCTCTGGCTCTCCTCGTCGAGGAACATGTCGATGACCGCCTGCGAGGCGAGGATGCGGAACTCGCGGGCATTGAACTGCTTCGACTCGCGCAGGATCTCGCGCAGGATCTCGTAGCACACGGTCTGCGCGGTCTTGAGCTGCCCGCGGCCGTCGCACACCGGGCAGGGCTGGCAGAGGATGTGGGCCAGCGACTCGCGCGTGCGCTTGCGCGTCATCTCGACCAGGCCGAGCTGCGTGAAGCCGTTGACCGTGAGCCGCGTGCGGTCGCGCTCCAGCGCGCGGTCGAGCTCGGCGAGCACCGCGGCGCGGTGGTCGGCGTTCTCCATGTCGATGAAGTCGATGATGATGATGCCCCCGAGGTTGCGCAGGCGCAGCTGCCGCGCGATGACCTGCGCCGCCTCGAGGTTCGTCTTGAAGATCGTGTCGTCGAAGCTGCGCCCGCCGACGAAGCCGCCGGTGTTGACGTCGATCGTGGTGAGCGCCTCGGTCTGATCGATGATGAGATAGCCGCCGCTCTTGAGCTCGACGCGGCGGGCAAGCGCCTTCTCGATCTCCTCCTCGACGTTGCCGGTGTCGAACAGCGGCCGGTCGCCCTGGTAGTGCGAGAGGCGCTCGACGAGCGCGGGCGTGTACTGCCTGGCGAAGTCGAACATGCGGGCGAACGTCTCGCGCGAGTCGACGACCACGCGCGCGGTGTCGTCGACGGTCATGTCGCGCAGCACGCGCTGCGCGAGCGAGAGGTCCTGGTAGAGCGGCGCGGGCGCCGGGACTTCGCCGGCGCGCAGCGTGAGGTCGCGCCACAGCTTGGTCAGGTACTCGATGTCGGCGGCCATCTCGCGCTCCGAGGCGGCCTCGGCCATCGTGCGGATGATGAAGCCGCCGGCGACCCCTTCCGGCAGGAGCGTCACGAGCTTGTCGCGCAGCATCTCGCGCTCGGCTTCGTCCTCGATGCGCTGCGAGATGCCGATGTGCGAGTCCTGCGGCAGGTAGACGAGCAGGCGGCCGGCGAGGCTCACCTGCGTGGACAGGCGCGCGCCCTTGGTGCCGATCGGGTCCTTGATGACCTGCACGAGCAGCGACTGCCCCTCGTGCAGGATGCGCTCGATCGGGCGCTCGGAGGCGGTGCCGTTCTGGCGGTGCTCCCAGATGTCGGCGATGTGCAGGAACGCCGCGCGCTCGAGGCCGATCTCGACGAACGCGCTCTGCATGCCGGGCAGCACGCGCGCGACGCGGCCGAGATAGATGTTGCCCACGAGGCCGCGCGCGCTGGAGCGCTCGACGTGCAGCTCCTGCACGACGCCCTGCTCGAGCATCGCCACGCGGGTCTCCTGCGGCGTGACGTTGATGAGGATCTCGTGGGCCATCGGGCGGGCGGCGTCGGGATGTCAAGGTCGAAGTGCCGTTTGCAGCGTCGCCGCGGCCGGCGCTGCAAACGGCACTCCGATGCCGATTGTCCTACAGGGCGGGGATCCCCGCCTTCGCGAGCAGCTCTGCGGTCTCGAACAGCGGCAGGCCCATCACGCCCGAGTAGCTGCCCTCGAGGTGCGCGACGAAAGCCGCGGCGCGTCCCTGGATCGCGTAGGCGCCCGCCTTGTCGAGCGGCTCGCCGGTGGCGACGTAGCGCTCGATCTCGCCGGCGGCGAGCTTGCGCAGCGTCACGCGCGACACCGAGAGGGCGAACGCGACGTCCTCGCCCGAGCGCAGCGCGACGCCGGTCAGCACCTCGTGCGTGCGGCCGGACAGCCGGGCGAGCATCGCCGCCGCGTGCGCGGCGTCGCTCGGCTTGCCGAGCACTTCGCCGTCGAGCACCACCTCGGTGTCCGCGCCGAGCACCGGCCGGCTCGTCAGGAGGCGCTGCTCCATGCGCTTCCAGCCGACACTCGCCTTCGTGCGGGCGATGCGCTCGACGTAGTGCGCCGGCGGCTCGCCGTCCTCCGCCTCCTCGAGCACGTCGCGCGGGCGGCTGGGCGACTCGCGCAGGTGCAGCTCCTCGAAAGGCACGCCGAGCTGCCGCAACAGCTCGCGGCGGCGCGGGCTCTTCGACGCGAGATAGATCACGCGAGTCCCCCCTCTGGCAATCCCGTCACTCCCGATGATACGGGTGTCCGGACAGCAGGCTGTGGGCCCGGTACAACTGCTCGGTCAGCAGCACCCGGACCAGGCCGTGCGGAAGCGTCATCGCCGAGAGCGCAACCTGCGCCTTCGCGGCCGCCTTGACCTCCGGGGCGAGCCCGTCGGCGCTGCCGATCGCAAATGCCACGTCGGCGTCCTCGTCGCGCCACTTCGCGAGCCGGTCGGCGAGCTGCCGGGTGGTCCACGCCGCGCCGCGCTCGTCGCAGGCGACCAGCGCCGCGCCGCGCGCCGCGTGCAGCACGGCCTCGGCCTCGGCGGCGAGCACCTGCGGCACGCTGCGCCCGCGGTCGCGGGGGGCCGGCTTGAGCTCGCGGATCGCGAAGCTCCACTCGCGCGGCAGCCGCTTCGCGTAGTCGGCGACCGCCGCGTCGACCCAGGCGGGCATCCGGTGCCCCAGCGCGACGATCGTCAGGCGCACGGGGCGCTTCCGGCGATCAGGCCGCCGCCGCCCGGCCGCGCTTCGCCTTCGGCGGCGACCACAGCTCCTCGAGGTTGTAGTAGGCGCGCACGGCCGGCTGCATGACGTGGACCACGATGTCGCCGGCATCGACCAGCACCCACTCGCCGCCGTCTTCGCCCTCCATGCCGACGATGTCGGCGCCCGCCTCCTTCAGCTTGTCGCGGACGTGCGCCGCGAGCGCCTTGGCCTGCCGGGCGCTGTCGGCGCTGGCGATGACGAGCGAGTCGTAGAGGCTGGTGAGCTTGCGGACGTCGAAGACGGCGATGTCGCGGGCCTTGACGTCCTCGAGCGCCGCGACGGCGATTCTCTGCAGCTTAAGTCGCATCCGGTCGTGAGCGGTAGAGCTGGTTGCGGTCAATATAGGCCAAAACGGCGGGCGGAACCATGCCGCGGACCGCCTCCACGCCCGACGCGCCCGCGGCGAGCGCACGGCGGATCGCTGTCGCGGAGACGGGCTGCGGCGGGACGGGCAGCACGAAGATGGCGCCGGCCAGGCGCGATTCAAGCGCCGCGGGATCGCGCTGCAGGCGCTGCGCCCAGTGTTCTGCCAGCGGGCCGTCGGGCATGGCCGGCAGCGGAGCGTCGGGGCGCGTGACGACGACCACGTGCGCGAGGTCGAAGATCTCCGTCCAGCGGTGCCAGGTCGGCAGGCCGGCGAAGGCGTCGGCGCCAACGATCAGCGCCAACGGCCGCAGCGGCGCCTCCGCTCGCAGCTCCCCGAGGGTGATCACCGTGTAGCTCTTGCCGGGACGCGCGATCTCGCGCGTGTCGAGGGCGAGGCCGGGGAACTCCGCGAGCGCGAGCTCGAGCATCGCAACCCGGTGCGCCGCGGTCGCGACGGGCGCCGCGCGGTGCGGCGGATCGCCGGCGGGGAGGAGCCGGACCTCCGCAAGATGCAGCGCGCGGCGCGCGGCGTCCGCGGCGCGCAGGTGCCCGTAGTGGACCGGGTCGAACGTGCCGCCCAGCAGCCCGAGCGCGCTACTCACGCGGCCTTCCGATCGCGGCGCCGGCGAGGAGCTCGCGCTCGTCGAGTTCCTCCTCGATGGCGCGCAGCGTCTCGTCGTTGATCTCGTCGGCGTCGCGCAGCTCGCGGAGCCGCCTGCGCTCGGCTTCGATCGCCGTCATGCGCAGCGACCTGCGCACGCTCCAGCGCAGCGCGCGCATTCGCGCCTGCGGCTCCGCCCCGGCGTAGAGCTCGAGCCGCCCGCCGGCCTCGCGCAGGAGCTGCGTGGCGAACAGCCTGTCCTCCGGTTGCGCCAGCTCGCGCATGGCCGCCTCGACGGCCTGCGCGGAGGCCTTCGCGGCCTCGACGCGCGCGTGGCGCTCCTCGCTCGCCTCGGAAGGGTCGGCGGTCAGCTCCAGTCTGCGGATCAGGAACGGCAGCGGCACGCCGTTGAGCGAGAGCGTGAGGATGATCGTCGCGGCGGCGAGGAACACGACGAGTTCGCGCTCGGGGAAGGCGGTGCCCGAGGCGGTCAGGGCGGGCACGGACAGCGCGGTGGCCAGCGTGATCGATCCGCGCACGGACGCCCATCCGACGAGGAACACGCGCCGGGGGTCCGGCCCGTGACGGCTTCCCGTCCACCCCCAGCGCAGGCGGAAGCGCAGGTAGGCCGAGGCGAAGACCCACGCGAGGCGCAACGCGGTGAGGGCCACCCACAGCGCGACGGCGTACAGCGCGAGCGCCCCCGGCTCGTAGTGGGACACGCCGGTGACCATCGACCTGAGCTCCAGGCCGAGCAGGACGAACACGAGCCCGTTCATCGCGAAGCCGATCATCCGCCACACCTCGCGCGCGTGCATGCGCTGCTGCGCGGTCATGTCGGGGATCTCGTGCGCGCTCGCCCAGAGCCCCGCGGCGACGACGGCAAGGATGCCCGAGACGCCCAGCCACTCGGCCGTGACGTACGCGACGTAGGGCGTCAGCACGGTGACCAGCGTGATGACGGTCGGATCCGGGACCTCGAGGCGGATCATCCTCCGGCGCAGCTTGCGCGACGCCCACTCGACCGCGATGCCCATCGCGATGCCGCCGCCGGAGAGGAGCAGGAACTGCCGCGCGATGTCGGACGAGGAGAACAGCCCCGTCGCCGCCGCGGCGACGGCGAGCTTGAATGCGACCAGGCCCGACGCGTCGTTCAGCAGGCTCTCGGCGTTGACGATCTGCACCACGCGCGCCGGCAGCGGCAGCTCGCTCGTCGTGGCGACGGTCGCGACCGCATCGGTGGGCGACACGATCGCGCCCAGCGTGAACGCCACGGCGAGCGGCATCGCCGGCACCAGCCAGTGCATGAGGTAGCCGATGGCCACGACCGTCAGCGCGACCAGGCCCAGCGCCAGCAGCAGCACGGGGCGCAGCGTGCGAACGAAGTCGCGGCGCGGCAGCGACCACGCGTCGGCGAAAAGTATCGGGGGAACGAAGAGCAGCAGGAAGAGCTCGGGGTCGACGCGCAGCCCCTCGAATGCAGGCAGGAACGACGCGGCGAAGCCGACGATCACGAGCAGTATCGGCAACGAGAGGGGCGTCAGCCGCACCAGCGTGCCGCCGACCGCCACGGCCGCGAGGAGCAGCAGCACCAGTTCGACCAGGGGCATGCCGGCCATTCTAGCGACGCGCCCCGCCCGCGGTGTTGACGCGGACCAACCCCCGACGCGACGACATCGTCTAGAAGGACGATCCCGGCTGCGCGAGGAACTCGATCTCCTCGGGAGTGGACGCGCGGCCGAGGACCGCGTTGCGGTGCGGATAGCGCCCGAAGCGGCGGACGATCGCCGCGTGCTTCTCCGCCCACTCGTACGACGAGCGCTCGCCGGTCTCGGCGGCGAGCGCGGCGAACAGCTCCAGCGACCGCTCCTGCACGGCCGCGTCCTCGCTGTGCTCGTAGGGCAGGTAGCAGAACCACCGCTCGAACGCGTCGAGCTGGCGGTCGAAGCCGCGGGCGACGGCGTCCTGCGCGGTGGCGAGCGCGCGCTCGTCGCCCGCGAAGGCGAGCGGCGTGCCGCGGTGGATGTTGCGCGTGAACTGGTCGAGCAGCAGGATGCGCGCGAGCGCGCCGTGCGCCGTGGCGCACCACTCGCCGAAGCCGCCGGCGAGCGCGACGCCGACCGCGTCGCCGAAGCGCGCGCGGATCGCGTCGTCGAAGCGCTCGTCCTTGCGGAACCACTCGGCGCGGGAGGCGTGCGGCGGCGGGCCGAACCAGAAGTCGAGGATTTCGCGGGGCAGCGTGTCCATGGCCGCCTATAATCGCAGAAAGCAGGGTCCGACTCGACTTTCCTTCGACGACAGCCGCGTTCCCGGAGGCTCGACGTGGAAAGTCGAGTCTGCCCCCACTTGCTGCAGGCCATGGTCGAACGAACCTCCTACCGCACGATCGCGCTGCTCGCCTGCTGCCAGGCGCTGCTGCTCACCAACGGCGCCGGCCTGATCGCGATGACCGCGCTGATCGGCTACGAGCTCGCGCCGCAGAAGTCCCTCGCCACGTTCGGCGCGGCGACCTACGTCATCGGCTCGGCGCTCGCCACGATGCCCGCGTCGCTGTGGATGGCGCGCGTGGGGCGCAGGCGCGGCTTCATGACCGGGGCGATGATCAACGTGGCCGGCTGCGCGCTCGCGATCGTCGCGCTGCTGGCGGGCAGTTTCGTGCTGTTCTGCCTCGCGACCGGGGTCGTCGGCGTCTACAACGCGATCGGGCTGCAGTACCGCTTTGCCGCCGCCGAGGTCGCGACGACGGCGGATCGGCCGAAGGCGATATCGCTGGTGCTCGCAGGGGGCATCGTCGGCGGGTTCCTCGGTCCGGCGTCGACCGTGCTCGCGCGCGACTGGATTCCGGCGGCGCCCTTCGCGGGCTCGTTCCTGCTGCTCGCCGCCTATGCGCTGGTCGCGCTCGCCGTGCAGTCGCGCGTGCACGTGCCCAAGCCGGTCATCCCGCACGATTCCCCTTCCGCGCGGCCGCTCGCGGCCATCGCACGGCAGCCCGCGTTCGTGGTCGCGGTGCTCGCCGGCGCGCTGGGGTACGGCCTCATGAACCTGCTGATGGTGGCCACCCCGCTGGCGATGAGCTTCTGCTCGCACCCCTACGGGCAGGCCGCGCTGGTCATCCAGTGGCACGTCGTCGGCATGTACGCGCCCGGGTTCGTCACCGGCCACCTCATCGCGCGCTTCGGCGTGCTGCGCGTCATCGTCGCGGGCGTGCTGACGGTCGGCGGCTGCGTGGCCGTGGCGCTGGCCGGAAACTCCGTTGCGCACTTCCTCGTGGCGCTGGCTTTGCTCGGCGTGGGGTGGAACTTCATGTACACCGGCGCCACCGCCCTGCTCGGCGAGTCGCACGGGCCGCACGAAAAGGCCAAGGTGCAGGGGGCGAACGACTTCGCGATCTTCGCGACGATGGCGATCTCGTCGCTGTCGTCCGGCGCGCTGGTGTCGGCGGCCGGCTGGGAACGGATGAATCTGGGCGCGCTGCCGGTGCTCGCGGTGGTGCTCGTCGCCGTCGCGTGGCTCGCGCGCGCGCGGCGCCTGCGGCCTCAGGCCGCCTGACGCGGCAACGCCTTCCTCGCCAGCGATACGACGGCGACGACGACCGCTCCGGCCAGCACGCCGGCGGCGAGGTTGAGCAGCGTCGGAGTCAGCGCGCCGAGGACCGCGCCGACGTTCGGGATGCCCTCGGCGAGGCGCGACCACTCGTCGATCGCGTGGTGAACGACGCCGATGCCGTGGGTGAGGATGCCGCCGCCGACGAGGAACATCGCCGCGGTGCCGGCGACCGACAGGAACCTCATCAGCCAGGGTGCGGCGCGCACGATGGCGCGGCCGATCGCACTGATCACGCGTGAGGCCGACCGGGCCAGCCGCAGGCCGAGGTCGTCGAGCTTGACGATGCCGGCCACGAGCCCGTAGACGCCGACGGTCATCACGAGCGCGATGGCGACGAGCACGCCCACGCGCACGCCGAAGGACTGCGCCGCCACCGTGCCCAGCGCGATCACGATGATCTCGGCGGAGAGGATGAAGTCGGTGCGGATCGCGCCCTTGATCTTCTGCTTCTCGATCGCGACGACGTCGAGCTTCTCGTCGGTCAGGGCGTTGGCGAGCCGCTCGCGGCGCTGCGCGTCCTCCGCATCCTCGTCCGGCTGGTGGAAGAACTTGTGCCAGACCTTCTCGAACCCCTCGTAGCAGAGGAACGCGCCGCCGACCATGAGCAGCGGCGTGACCAGCCAGGGGAGGAACGCGCTGATCGCCAGCGCGGCGGGAACCAGGATCGCCTTGTTGATCAGCGATCCTCTCGCCACCGCCCACACCACCGGCAGCTCGCGGTCGGCGTGCACCCCGGTGACCTGCTGCGCGTTGAGCGCAAGGTCGTCGCCGAGCACGCCGGCGGTCTTCCTCGTGGCGACCTTGGTCAGCACCGCGACGTCGTCGAGGACGCTCGCGATGTCGTCCAGCAGGACGAGCAGGCTGCTGGCCATGGACCGGCTACCGGCGCACCTGCCCCGTCCCCAGCACGATCCACTTCTGGCTGGTGAGCCCCTCGAGGCCCACGGGCCCGCGCGCGTGCAGCTTGTTCGTCGAGATGCCGATCTCCGCGCCCAGGCCGAATTCGAAGCCGTCGGCGAAGCGCGTCGAGGCGTTCACCATCACCGACGACGAGTCGACTTCGCGCAGGAAGCGCATCGCCGCTGCGTGGTCGTTGGTGACGATCGCGTCGGTGTGCTGCGAGCCGTACTTCGCGATGTGCGCGATCGCCTCGTCGAGCGAGTCGACCACGCGCACCGCGAGGATCGGCGCGAGGTACTCGGTGTACCAATCGTCCTCGGTCGCCGGCTTCATCGCGGCGACCAGCTCGCGCGAGCGCTTATCGCCGCGCAGCTCCACGCCTTTGGCGACGTAGATCTCGCACAGCTTCGGGAGCACGCGCGGCGCGATCGCCGCGTGCACGAGCAGCGTCTCCATCGTGTTGCACGGCGAGTAGCGCTGCGTCTTCGCGTTGTCGGCGATGCGCACCGCCATGTCGACGTCGGCGGCGGCGTCGACGAACACGTGGCACACGCCGTCGAGGTGCTTGATGACCGGCACCTTCGCCTCGCGGCTGATGCGCTCGATGAGGCCCTTGCCCCCGCGCGGCACGATCACGTCGACGTGCTTCTCGTCGGCGATCAGGTGGCCGACCGCGGCGCGGTCGGCGGTGGCGACGACCTGCACCGCGTCCTCCGGCAGCCCGGCCTCGCGCAGGCCCTCGCGCACGCAGGCGGCGATCGCGGCGTTGCTGCGGATCGCCTCCGAGCCGCCGCGCAGGATCGCGGCGTTGCCCGACTTGAGGCACAGCCCGGCCGCGTCGGCGGTGACGTTGGGCCGCGATTCGTAGACGATGCCGACCACGCCCAGTGGCACGCGCATCCTGCCGACCTGGATGCCGCTGGGGCGGAACTTGAGGTCGGTGATCTCGCCGACCGGGTCGGGCAGGCCGGCGATCTGCTCGAGGCCGAGCGCCATCGCCTCGATCGTCGGGGGCCTGAGCGCGAGCCGGTCCACGAAGGCGGCGTCCTCGCCCTTCGCGCGCGCGGCCGCCACGTCCTCGGCGTTGGCCGCGAGGAGCTCCGCCTCGTCGCGGCGGATCGCCGCTGCCATCGCCAGCAGCGCAGAGTTCTTCGCGTTCGTGTCGGCGCGCGCGAGCTCGCGCGCGGCCTCGCGCGCGGCCTCGCCCACGCCGCGCATGTAGGCGGCGACGTCGGCGATCGCGCCGGCGGGCAGGGCCTCGCTCACGGCTTGCGCGCGGCGATCGACTTGACGCCCTGCGGCGTGCCGACCAGGATCGCGTCCGCGCCGCGCCGGGCGAAGAGGCCCACGGTGACCACGCCGGGGATCTGGTTGATCGTCGTCTCGAGCCCGACGGGATCGACGATCGCGAGGCCGTGCACGTCGAGGACCAGGTTGCCGTTGTCGGTGGTGAAGCCCATGCGCCACTCGGGCTGGCCGCCGAGCCTGGCGAGCTCGCGCGCGACGAAGCTGCGCGCCATCGGGATCACCTCGACGGGCAGGGGGAACTTGCCCAGCACCGGCACGACCTTGCTCGCGTCGACGATGCACACGAACTTGCGCGACGCGCCGCCGACGATCTTCTCGCGCGTGAGCGCGCCCCCGCCGCCCTTGATCATCGCGCCGTGCTCGGTGACCTCGTCGGCGCCGTCGACGTAGACGGGCAGCTCGCCGGTGTTGTTGAGCTCCTCGACCGGGATGCCGTGCGACTTGAGCCGCTCGGCGGTCGCGACCGAGCTCGCCACCGCGCCGCGGATGCGGCCCTTGATCTTCGCCAGCTCGTCGATGAAGAAGTTCGCGGTCGAACCCGAGCCGACGCCGATCCAGTCGTCCTCGACGACGTGCCTGATCGCCTCGCGGGCGACCGCCTGCTTGAGTTCGTCCTGGTTCATCGCTTCCCCGCGGTTCGCGTCGGAGCCATTCTAGCAAGCACGTGCGTCCGGGCTGCCGCGCCGGCCCGGCTCCCGCGGCGGCTCGCCGGTGACGCCCCTGCGGGCGGTGTCGCATAATGACGGCCCTGCGTCGCTGCGGCGCGGCGGTGCGCTTGAGGGACCCGATGCTCGAACGGCTTGCGGAGTGGTGGAGGCGCGCCTCGCGCGGCGCGGCCGGCCTCGTCCGACTGCGCCTCCGCGCCGCGTTCTTCGCCGGCGCCCTGCTCGCGCCGGTTGTCGATGCCGCTCCGCTGCCGCCGCCGGCGCGCGCCGAGGTGCTCGCGCTGCTCGACCGCCTCGAGGCGTCGGGCTGCACGTTTTTCCGCAACGACAGCTGGCACTCCGGCGCGCGGGCGAAGGAGCACCTGCTGGAGAAGCTCGCCTACGCGGAGCGCTACGCGTCGCTGCCCACGGCGGAGCGCTTCATCGAGGTCGCGGCCTCGTCGAGCAGCACCACGGGCAAGCCCTACCAGGTCCGGTGCGGAAGCGCCGAGCCGGTGACGAGCTCCGCGTGGCTCACGCGCGAGCTGCAGGACATCCGCAAGCAACCCACACCACGAGGTCCGAAGTGACGACATCACGATCCGAGCCCACCTTGCGCCGAACGGCGGCGGCGTTCGCCACTGCCCTCGCCGTCGCCGTTGCCGCCGCCGCCGCCCCCGCCGCGGCGCAGGACTATCCCGCGCGGCCGGTGAAGATCATCGTGCCGTTCTCGCCCGGCGGCGCGGTCGACGGCCCCACGCGCATCGTCGCGCAGAAGCTCTCCGAGCGCCTCGGCCAGCAGGTGGTCGTGGAGAACAAGCCCGGCGCGGGCGCCACGCTGGGCGCGGCCGAGGTCGCGAAGGCGCCCGCCGACGGGTACACGCTGCTGCTCGCCTCGCAGACGAACGCGATCAGCGCGTCCCTCTACACGAAGCTCGCGTTCGACCCCGTCGAGGACTTCGCGCCGATCATGCTGATCGGCGAGGAGCCGGGCGTGCTGGTCGTGCACCCGTCGTTTCCCGCGAAGTCGCTCGCCGAGTTCATCGCCTACGTGAAGGCGAATCCGGGCAAGGTCGACTACGCCTCGTCGGGCAACGGCAGCGGCCAGCACCTGTTCGCCGCCATGTTCGCGTCGATGGCCGGGTTCACGATGAACCACGTGCCGTACAAGGGCAGCGGGCAGGCCACGGCCGACCTGCTCGGCGGGACGGTGCCGGTCAGCATCCCCGGAACGGCCGGCATGATGGGCCACATCAAGGCCGGCAAGCTGCGGCCGCTCGCGACCACCGGCACGAAGCGCGCCGAGGCGCTGCCCGACGTCCCCACGATCGGCGAGGCGGTGCCGGGCTACTCGGCCTACGTGTGGATGGGGCTGCTCGCGCCGAAGGGAACGCCCTCGGGCGTCGTCGAGCGGCTGAACCGCGAGCTGCGCGCGGTGATGGCGCTGCCGGACGTGAAAGCCTACTACGCGACGCACAACCTCGAGATCGTGGCGTCCTCGCCGGCCGAGTTCGGCAAGTTCTTCCGCGACGAGAAGGAGCGCTGGGCGAAGGTGGTCAGGGAAACCGGCGCGAAGATCGACTGACGAGGCGACGATGAACGACACGACTGCCGCCGGCCCGATCGCCGGCGTGGAACACTGGACGAACAAGGGCGACGTGCGCCTGTTCCTGTGGCAGAAGTATGCCGGCACGCCGCAGGGCAAGCGGGCCGTGCTGTTCGTGCACGGCTCGTCGATGGCGTCCACGCCGACGTTCGATCTCGCCGTGCCGGGACGCCCGGACTCCTCGGTGATGGACTGGTTCGCGCAGCGCGGCTTCGACACCTGGTGCGTGGACATGGAGGGCTACGGCCGCTCGACGAAGTCGCGCGACATCGTCTGCGACATCGCCAACGGCGCCGACGACCTCGTCGCAGCGACCGACTACATCATGCGCACGCGCGGCGTGAAGAAGTTCTTCGTCTACGGCATATCGTCGGGCGCATTGCGCGCCGCCGCGTTCGCCGAGCGGCACCCGGAGCGCGTCGCGCGGCTCGCGCTGGACGCCTACGTCTGGACCGGCGAGGGCAGCCCCACGCTGGAGCAGCGGCGCAAGAAGCTGCCGGAGTTCACCAAGTCGAAGCGCCGGCCGATCGATCGCGCGTTCGTGCACTCGATCTTCCAGCGCGACCACCCCGACTGCGCGGACATGCGCACCGTCGACGCGTTCGCCGACGCGATCCTCGCGCTCGACGACTCGATGCCCAACGGCACCTACATCGACATGTGCTCGAAGCTGCCGGTCAACGACCCGGCGCGGATCACTGTGCCCACGATCGTCATGCGCGGCCAGTACGACGGCATCGCCGGCATGGCCGACCTGCTCGCGTTCTTCGCGAAGTTGCCCAACCCGGACAAGCAGTTCGTCGTGATGCCGGGCATCTCGCACGCGAGCTTCCAGCAGAAGAACTACCTGCTCGTCTATCACATCCTGCACGCGTTCTTCACGCAGCCCAAGCCGGACTACGTCGGCCCCGCGCATTGAGCGGGCTGCCCACCTGGCCGCTCGGGGCGGCCGAGACGCTCTGGTGTGCGGTCGCGCTGTTCGCCGGCTACGCGGTGCGCGGCGTCGCCGGGTTCGGCTCCGGCGTGGTCGCCACGCCGCTGCTGGTGTTCGCGATGCCGCTTTCCACCGCGGCGCCGCTGATCACGTTCCTCGGCTTCTTCGTCTCGGTGCGGCAGGCGGTGCGCGAGTGGAAGCTGATCGAGTGGCGGCGCATCGTCGAGTTCGTGCCGGGCATCGCGCTCGGCGTGCCGCTCGGCATCTGGCTGTTCAAGGCCGCCGATCCCGCTCTCCTCATCAGGGCGCTGGGCGCCTACGTCGTGCTCTACGCGCTCTACAGCCTGTTCGGCGAGCGGCTGAAGCTGGCCGAGTACCGCTTCCCGCGCTGGGCCGCGTTGCCGATCGGCACGCTCGGCGCGGCGATCGCCACGCTGTTCGGGGGCATGGCGGGCCCGGTGTACGTCACCTACCTCGACGCGATGCGCCTGCCGATGCGCGTGTTCCGCGTCACCGTCTCGACCACGCTGCTCGCGCTCAACGTCGTGCGCTCCGCCGCGTACCTCGCGAGCGGGGTGTTCCGCATCGACGACTTCGCGCTCGTCGCCGCCGCCGCGCTGCCCGTGCTGCTCGGCACCTGGGCCGGCGAGTGGGTCCACGACCGCATCGGCCCCGACGCGTTTCGCCAGGCCGTCGGCGGGCTGCTCGTGTTCAGCGGGCTCGCCCTGCTGCTGCGCTGAACGCTGACGCGGGCCGAGGTCGTCTGCCGCGCCTCTGGTAGGCTTGCACACCATGAACAAGCTCCTGTTCCTCGCTACGCTCGTGCTGCTCGCGGCGGTCTTCGCCGTCGCCGTCTGGTTCGAGGAAGGCCGCAAGGCGCCGTCGCCGCAGGAGGCGTCCGACCGGCCTGTCGCGACCGCGGATGCGAGCCGCCTCGTGCGCCCGCACTCGCCCGTGCTGGGACCGGCCGACGCCAAGGTGACGCTGGTCGAGTTCATCGACCCGGCGTGCGAGACCTGCGCGGCGTTCTACCCGGAGGTCAAGCGCCTGCTCGCCGCGAACCCGCAGCGGCTGCGGCTGGTGATGCGCCACGTGCCGTTCCACTCCGGCTCGGACGCGGTCGTCGCGATGCTGGACGCGGCGCGGCTGCAGGGCAAGTACTGGGAGGCGCTCGAGGCGCTGCTGCGCGCGCAGGAGCGCTGGGTGCAGAACCACCGCGTGCAGCCGGACGCCGCGATGGCGGTGCTGGGCGGCGTGCCCGGGCTCGACGTGGCGCGCCTCGCGGCCGATGCGAAGACCGCCGAAGTCAAGGATCGCGGCGCGCAGGACTTCGCCGACGCGAAGGCGCTCAAGGTGACCAAGACGCCCGAGTACTTCGTGAACGGCAGGCCGCTGCCGCAGTTCGGCCTCGAGGAGCTGAAGGCGATGGTCGGCGCCGCCCTGCGAAATTAGGGTCAGACTCGAATTTCCGCCTGGGGGCATCCGGACCCGCTCACCGGAAATTCGAGTCTGACCCCAATTTCCGGTCACCTGCGGCGCGCCGGGGGAAGGTCGGTGCAGGTGCCTTCCGCGGCCTCGGCAGCCAGCCCTATCGACTCGCCGAGCGTCGGGTGCGGGTGGATCGTGTGGCCGATGTCGACCGCGTCGGCGCCCATCTCGATCGCCAGCGCGATCTCGCCGATCAGGTCGCCCGCGTGCGTGCCGACGATGCCGCCGCCGACGATGCGGTGCGTGGCCGCGTCGAACAGCAGCTTGGTGTGCCCCTCGTCGCGCCCGTTGGCGATGGCGCGGCCGGACGCGGCCCACGGGAACAGTCCCTTCTCGATCGCGACGCCCTTCGCCTTCGCCTCGTCCTCCGTCATCCCCACCCACGCGATCTCGGGGTCGGTGTAGGCGACGGAGGGGATGACGCGCGCGTCGAAGTGGCTCTTCTGCCCGGCCGCGGCCTCGGCGGCGACGTGGCCCTCGTGCACCGCCTTGTGCGCGAGCATCGGCTGCCCGACGACGTCGCCGATCGCGAAGATGTGCGCGACGTTCGTGCGCATCTGCGAGTCGACGGGGATGAAGCCGCGGTCGGTGACGGCCACGCCCGCCTTCTCCGCCGCGATCTTCCTCCCGTTCGGCGCGCGGCCCACGCTCATCAGCACGGCGTCGTAGGGCTGCGGCTCGGCCGGCGCGTTGGCGCCTTCGAAGGTGACCCACAGCGCGTCGGGCTTCGCCTCGACCTTCGTCGTGCGCGTCGACGTCATGACGCGGTCGAAGCGCGGCTTGTTGACCTTCTCCCACACGCGCACGAGGTCGCGGTCGGCGCCAGGCATCAGCCCCTCCATCATCTCGACCACGTCGATGCGCGCGCCGAGCGTCGAGTAGACGGTGCCCATCTCGAGGCCGATGATGCCGCCGCCGAGGACCAGCATGCGCTTGGGCACGTCCGCGAGCGCCAGCGCGGAAGTCGAGTCGAGGATGCGCGGATCCTCGGGGATGAACGGCAGGCGCACGACCTGCGAGCCCGCGGCGATGATCGCCTGCGCGAACTTCACCACCTTCGTCGCGCCGGTCTTGTCCTGCCCGGTCCCTGTCGTCAACTCGACTTCGACGTGGTGCGCGTCGCGGAACTGGCCCACGCCGCGCACGACCTCGACCTTGCGGCCCTTGGCCATGCCGGCCAAGCCCCCGGTCAGCTTGCCGACGACCTTGTCCTTCCAGGCGCGCAGCTTCGCGAGGTCGACGGCGGGTGCGCCGAACGCGACGCCGTGCGCGGCCATCGCCTTCGCCTCGTCCATCACCGCGGCGACGTGCAGCAGCGCCTTGCTCGGGATGCAGCCGACGTTGAGGCACACCCCGCCCAGCGTGCCGTAGCGCTCGACGATCACGGTCTTCAGTCCCAGGTCGGCGGCGCGGAACGCCGCGCTGTAGCCGCCCGGCCCCGCACCGAGCACGAGCACGTCGCACTCGACGTCGGGCTTCGCATCGGCGGTCGTCATGGTGGACTCCCTCAGAGGAGCGCGCGGCGCATGTCGGCGAGCAGCGACGCGTAGAACGACGTGAAGCGCGCGGCGGAGGCGCCGTCGATCACGCGGTGGTCGTAGGAGAGCGACAGCGGCAGCATCAGCCGCGGCGCGAACGCGTTGCCGTTCCAGACGGGCTTGAGCGCGCTGCGCGACACGCCGAGGATCGCCACCTCGGGCGCGTTGATGATCGGGGTGAACGCGGTACCGCCGATGCCGCCGAGCGAGCTGATCGTGAAGCAGCCGCCCTGCATGTCGGCCGGCCCGAGCTTGCCCTCGCGCGCCTTCGCGGAGAGCTCGCCCATCTCCTTCGCAATCTCGAGCACGCCCTTGCGGTCGGCGTTCTTCAGCACCGGCACCACCAGCCCGTTCGGCGTGTCGGCGGCGAAGCCGACGTTGAAGTACTTCTTGTGGACGAGGTTGTCGCCGTCGAGCGAGGCGTTGAAGTCCGGGAAGCGGCGCAGCGCGGCGACGGCGGCCTTGATCAGGAACGCGAGCATCGTCACCTTGATGCCCGCCTTCTCGTTCTCCTTGTTGAGCGCGACGCGCAGCTCCTCGAGGTCGGTGACGTCCGCCTCGTCGAACTGCGTGACGTGGGGGATCATCACCCAGTTGCGCGCGAGGTTCGCGCCCGAGATCTTCCGGATGCGCGACAGCGGCCTGGCCTCGACCTCGCCCCACTTCGCGAAGTCGACCTGCGGCCAGGGCAGCAGGTTGAGCGTGCCGCCGCCCGCCGTCGCGGCGGGCTGGGGCGCAGGGGCGCCGAGCGCGCGCTTGACGAACGCCTGCACGTCCTCCTGCGTGATGCGGCCCTTCGGACCCGTGCCGGTCACCTGCGCGAGGTCGGCGCCGAGTTCGCGCGCGAAGCGGCGGACGGTGGGGGAGGCGTGCGCGGCGCTTGCCCTCGCCCCCGGCCCTTCTCCCGCTGGCGCGGGGGGCGCTGCGGCCCTCACCCCCGCCCCCTCTCCCGCTGCCGCGGGCGAGGGGGGAGCGGCGGTGGCTGTGCTCCCTCTCCCGCTTGCGGGCGAGGGCTGGGGCGAGGGCGCCGCGACCGTGGCAGCAGCAGGCTTCGCGCCCGGCACGCCGGGTGCGGACAGCGACACGATCACCGTGCCTTCGCTGACGCGATCGCCGACCGCCACGCGCACGCCCTGCACGGTGCCGGCCTGGGGGCTCGGCACGTCCATCGTCGCCTTGTCGGACTCCAGCGTGACCAGCGGGTCGTCGACGTTCACAACGTCGCCGGGCTTCACGAACACCTCGATCACCGGAACGTCCTTGAAGTCGCCGATGTCGGGAACGCGCACCTCGACCGTCGCGCCGGCGGGAGGCGTGGATGTCGCGCCTTCTCCCGGCGCGTCGGCGCCGCCCTTCTCGCCGCGCGGCGCGCGTTCGGCCGCAGCCGCGGGATCGCCCTCGGGCGGAGGCGCATACGCGGGCGTGGCCGCGGGCTTCGCCACCGCGGCGCCCGCCGAGTCGAGCGTGAGCACGACGCTGCCCTCGCTCACCTTGTCGCCGACCTTCACCGCCACGGCCGTCACCTTGCCCGCCGCGGGCGAGGGCACGTCCATCGTCGCCTTGTCGGACTCGAGCGTGACGAGCGGGTCCTCGGGCGCGACCACGTCGCCCGGCTTGACGAACACCTCGATCACCGGCACGTCGGCGAAGCCGCCGATGTCGGGCACCTTCACTTCGATCGTCGCCATCGCCGCGTCTCCTAGACCGTCCACGGCGCCGGCTTCGCCGGATCGATGCCGTACTTGCGGATCGCGTCGGCCACCACGCCGTGCTTGATCGAGCCCTCGTCGGCGAGCGCCTTCAGCGCGGCGACCGTCACCCAGCGCCGGTCGACCTCGAAGAAGTGGCGCAGCCTCTCGCGCGTGTCCGAGCGGCCGAAGCCGTCGGTGCCGAGCACGTGGTAACGGCGCGGCACGCAGCTGCGGATCTTGTCCGCGTACATGCGCATGTAGTCGGTGGCGGCGATCACCGGGCCTTGCGTATCGCCGAGGCACGCCGCGACGTGCGACTGGCGCGCTGTCTCCGTCGGGTGCAGCAGGTTCCACCGCATGGTGTCGCGGCAATCGCGCGCGAGCTCGGTGAACGACGTGCAGCTCCACAGGTCGGCGTCCACGCCCCAGTCGTCCTTGAGCATGCCGGCGGCGGCGACGACCTCGCGGAATATCGTCCCCGAGCCCAGCAGCTGCACGCGCAGTCCGCCCTTCTTCGCCTTCGGCCCCTCGCGGAAGCGGTACATCCCCTTCAGGATGCCCGCGGAACTGCCCTCCGGCATCGCAGGGTGCGGGTAGTTCTCGTTCATCAGCGTGAGGTAGTAGAAGACGTCCTCCTGCTCGGTGATCATGCGGCGCAGGCCGTCCTGGATGATCGTCGCCACCTCGTAGGCGAACGTCGGGTCCCACGACACGCAGTTGGGGATCGTCGCGGCGAGGATGTGCGAGTGGCCGTCCTCGTGCTGCAGCCCCTCGCCGTTGAGCGTCGTGCGCCCCGCCGTGCCGCCGAGCAGGAAGCCGCGCGAGCGCATGTCGCCTGCCGCCCACGCGAGGTCGCCGACGCGCTGGAAGCCGAACATCGAGTAGAAGATGTAGAAGGGGATCATCTGCACGCCGTGCGTCGAGTACGACGTCGCCGCGGCGATCCAGTCGCACATCCCGCCGGCCTCGTTGATGCCCTCCTGGAGGATCTGCCCGTCCTTGCTCTCCTTGTAGAACATGAGCTGGTCGGCGTCCTCCGGCGTGTAGAGCTGTCCCTGCTGGTTCCAGATGCCGAGCTGGCGGAACATGCCCTCCATGCCGAACGTCCGCGACTCGTCGGGGACGATCGGCACGACGTGCTTGCCGATGGCCTTGTCGCGCACGAGCATCTGCAGCATCTGCACGAACGCCATCGTCGTCGAGATCTCGCGCTCGTCGGTGCCCTTGAGCAGGCGCTCGAACGTCGCCAGCGGCGGCACCGGCATCGGCTCGACGCGCTGCCGCCGCTGCGGCAGGTAGCCGCCCAGCGACATGCGGCGCTCGCGCATGTACTCGAGCTCCCTGCTGCCTTCGGCGAACGTGAGGTAGGGAATCTCGGCGAGCTGGTCGTCGGGGATCGGCAGCGCGAAGCGGTCGCGGTAGTGCCGCATGTCCTCCACGTCCATCTTCTTCTGCTGGTGCGTGATGTTCTGCGCCTCGCCGGCGCGGCCCATGCCGAAGCCCTTGATCGTCTTGGCGAGGATCACCGTCGGCTGGCCCTTGTGGTTCACCGCCGCGTGATAGCCGGCGTAGACCTTGAACGGGTCGAGCCCGCCGCGGTTGAGCGACCAGATCTCGTCGTCGGTCCAGTCCTCGACGAGCGCGGCGAGCTCGGGATACTTGCCGAAGAAGTGCTTGCGCACGTACGCGCCGTCCTTGGCCTTGAACGTCTGGTACTCGCCGTCGACGCACTCCATCATCCGCTTGCGCAGGATGCCGGTCCTGTCCCGCGCGAGCAGCGCGTCCCAGCGCCCGCCCCAGATCACCTTGATCACGTTCCAGCCCGAGCCGCGGAAGTCGCTCTCGAGCTCCTGGATGATCTTGCCGTTGCCGCGCACCGGGCCGTCGAGGCGCTGCAGGTTGCAGTTGATCACGTAGACCAGGTTGTCGAGCCGCTCGCGGCCGGCGAGCCCGATCGCGCCCATCGACTCCGGCTCGTCCATCTCGCCGTCGCCCATGAACGCCCACACCTTGCGGCCCTCGGTGTTGAGGATGCCGCGGCCCTGCAGGTACTTCATGAAGCGGGCCTGGTAGATCGCCATCAGGGGCCCCAGGCCCATCGACACCGTCGGGAACTGCCAGAAGTCCGGCATCAGCCACGGGTGCGGGTAGCTCGAGATGCCCTTGCCGCCGGTCTCCTGGCGGAAGTTGTCGAGCTGCTCGGCGGTCAGCCGCCCGAGCATGAAGGCGCGCGCGTAGACGCCGGTCGCGCTGTGCCCCTGCGTGAACACGAGGTCGCCGCCGTGGTCGGCCGAGGGCGCGCGCCAGAAGTGGTTGAAGCCGACGTCGTAGAGCGTCGCCGCGGAGGCGTAGCTGGCGATGTGCCCGCCGACGTTCGTGTGCCTGTTCGCGCGCACCACCATCGCCATCGCGTTCCAGCGCGCGTAGTTGCGGATCTTCTCCTCGAGCGCGTTGTCGCCCGGCATCTTCGGCTGCATGTCGGCCGGGATCGTGTTGATGTAGTCGGTGTTGGCGGAGAACGGCAGGTACGCGCCTTCCTTGCGGGCGGCGTCGATCAGCCGTTCGATCAGGAAGTGCGCGCGGTCGGGTCCGGCCGCGGCGAGGACGCCGGAGAGCGCGTCGAGCCATTCCCGCGTTTCCTGCGGGTCGAAGTCCGGGGCGGCATCGAGCGGGGCCATCGGTTCCTCCAGAAGAACGCGCCCGGGGGAGCCCGGGCGTTCAGCCAGTTGATTGTAGTGAGCGGGCCGCCCCCTGTATTGCTGCTCCGCGTCAGATCAGGGTCGGGCAGGGGGGCTGCCCGGACATTACCATATCGTGGAAATCATTTCCACTAGACGGGATTGGCGCGCCGGTTTCAGCCGCGGGACTTCGGACTTGCCCGCGAGCGGGCGGCAAAAGCCAGGGCCGACAGCAGGGATCCCAGGCCGATGGCGACAAAGCCGGCGCGGTAGCTGCCCGCCGTCGCCGCGAGCAGCGAGAAGACCGACGGCCCGCAGACCACGCCGGCAAACGTGACGAAGGAGGTCGCGCCCGTGATGGCGCCTGCGCGGCCGGGCGGGGAGAGGCGCGCCACGTCGGCCAGCATCACGCCGTTCCAGCCGATCGCGGAGGCGCCGAACAGCGCGAGCACGACGAACAGTGGCCAGACGCTCGCGTCCACGGGCCACGCGGCGGTGGCGAGGCTGCACAGCCCCGCGCCGATGCCGAGGATGGCGAGCACGGCGCGCGGCGAGCGCGTGCGGTCGGCGACGTGGCCCCAGAGGATGCGGCCGCCGACGCCGGCCAGCGTCGCGATGGAGAGCGCGGCGCCCGCGACCACCAGCGGCCGGCCGAGCTGCTCGGCGAGGTAGGCGACGAGGAAGCTCGTCAGCGAGACCTGCGTTGCGGAGTAGAAGAACGACAACAGCGTCAGCTCGGCGAGCGCACGGTCGGCGAACACCTGTCGCAGCAGTCCGAACGACTCGCGCAGCGAGACCCTGCGCGAGCGATCGCGCTCGTGGTCGAAGTCGGCGCGCACGCGCTGCGCGGCGAGCGCGACCGCCGCGCCCGTTCCCGCGACGGTCGCCAGGGCGACGCGCCAGTCGGTCGCCAACGCGAGCGCAGGCAGCACCGCGCCGGCGAGCGCGGCGCCGGCGGGCACGCCGGTCTGCTTGATCGAGAACGTGAGCGCCATGCGCGACGGCGGCGCGGTGCGCGCGAGCACCTGCGACGAGGCCGGCGTGATCGGCCCGTAGCCCAGTCCCACCACGACGGCGGCGAGCGCCGCCGCCGCGAGCGCGAACGGCCACGGCGCGGCGAGCGGAAGCGCGACGAGTCCCGCCGCGCACAGCAGCACGCAGCCCTGCGACACGCGGATCGCGCCGAAGCGGCCGATCAGCCCGCCCGCCGCGAGGCTCGCAGCCATCGATCCCGCGTAGACCAGGCCGACGAACACGCCGACGAGCTTCGGCGACACGCCGAACGCGGGGCCGATCACCGGCGCCAGCACGGCCGTCGCGGTGGCGGCGAGCGACGTGTAGACCTGGATCGCCAGCGTGGCCGCGAGCGCGACGAGCGCGCGCCGCGGCGTGCGGCCGTCGTCGTCCGTCATCGCCCTGGCGCGGCGAGGACGCGCGTCGGCGTGGCGACGAGCGCGACGCGCTCGTCGTGGCTCGCGGCCGGCACCTGGTCGACGACCTGCTCGTCGAACGCCCCGGCCACGCGCGCGGCACCGGGCCGCAACGTCGGCAGCAGGCGGTCGTAGAAGCCGCCGCCGTAGCCGAGGCGGCGTCCTTCGGCGTCGAAAGCCACGCCGGGCACGAGCACCAGGTCCACTTCCGCGGCCGCGACTGCCGGGCGCTCCGCGCGCGGCTCCGGAATGCCGAGGTAGCCGGGCGCGACATCGGCGTCGAGGTCGGCGACCGCGTGCAGCGCGAGCACGCGCGCGTCGCGGTCGACGCGCGGCAGGACGAGGCGGCGGCCCGATGCGATCACGTCTCGCGCCAGCGCGCGCGAATCCCACTCGCTGCGGAAGGGCAGCGTGAGCAGCAGGGTGCGCGCGGCGGCGTACGAGGGCAGCGCCGCGATGCGCGAGGCGATCGACTCGGAGAGGCGACGGCGCGACTCCGGCGGCAGCGCGTCGCGCGCCGCAAGGACGGAGGTGCGCAGCGCCTGCTTTGCCTCGCGCAGCGCCGCCGCGGGGCGCGCGTCGCTCGCCTGGGGCATCGGGGGATGTTACCGCAGCACGCCTATAATCGCGCCTTCGCGGCCGCGGACGCACGACGCGCACGGGGCCCTCCATCCTGGCCTGCGTCCCGATGAACCACGCCCACCACGTCTACCGCGACCGCCGCGCCGCGATCCTCAGCGCGATGCGCGAGCACGCCGGCGGCGGCCTCGCCGTCGTCCCCACCGCGCCCGAGGTCATCCGCAACCGCGACTCGCACTACCCCTACCGCAGCGACAGCTACTTCCACTACCTGACCGGCTTCCCCGAGCCCGAGGCGGTCGTCGCACTGGTCGCCTCGCCCGACGGCGACAGGCACCTGCTGTTCTGCCGCGAGCGCAACGAGGAGCGCGAGATCTGGGACGGCTTCCGCTACGGCCCCGACGCCGCGAAGGAGATCTTCGGCTTCGACGAGGCGCACCCGATCGCCGAGCTCGATGCGAAGCTCGCCGACCTGTGCGCGGACCGGCCCGCGCTGTTCACGCCGGTCGGGCTGTCCGAGCCCTGGGACCGCAAGGTCAGCGCGACGCTGAACGAGGTGCGCGCGCGCGTGCGCACCGGCGTGGCCGCGCCCGAGCAGATCGTCGACATCCGCTCGCTGCTCGACCCGATGCGCCTCGTCAAGGACGCGCACGAACTCGCGCTGATGCGCCGCGCGGCGGCGATCAGCAGCGCCGCGCACAAGCGCGCGATGGCGCAGGCGCGTCCCGGCTGGCACGAGTACCAGGTCGAGGCCGAGCTGATGCACGAGTTCCTGCGCGGCGGCGCGCAGGCCGTTGCGTACGGTTCGATCGTCGCCTCCGGGCCGAACGCGTGCGTGCTGCACTACCGCGACAACAACCGGCTGATGGGCGACGGCGAGCTGCTGCTGATCGACGCCGGCTGCGAGTACCAGGGCTACGCCTCGGACATCACGCGCACGTTCCCGGTCAACGGGAAGTTCACCGCGGCGCAGAAGGCCGTCTACGAGCTCGTGCTGGAAGCGCAGCAGGCCTGCCTTGGCGCCGTCAGGCCCGGCGCATCGTTCCACGACTACCACAAGGTTGCCGAGCGCGTGCTCGCGCAGGGGCTGATCGACCTCAAGCTGATCGCAGGCCCGCTCGACGCCGCGCTGGAGAGCGGGTCGTACAAGCGCTTCTACATGCACCGCGCCGGCCACTGGCTGGGGCTCGACGTGCACGACGCCGGGCTCTACCAGGTCAAGGGCGAATCGGTGACGCTGAAGCCCGGCATGGTGCTCACCGTCGAGCCCGGCTGCTACATCCGGGGTGCCGACGACATCCCGCCCGAGTTCCGCGACATCGGCGTGCGCATCGAGGACGACGTGCTGGTCACCGCGGACGGCATCGAGAACCTCACCGCGGCGACGCCGAAGAGCGTGGCGGAAGTCGAGCAGGTAGCAGGTAGCAGGTAACAGGGAACAGGGAACAGGGAACAGGGAACAGGGAACAGGAACCGCGCCGCGCCTAGCTCCCCGACTCTCTCTGTCACCTGTTCCCTGTTCCCTGACCTCTGATGCACGACGTTGCGATCATCGGCGCCGGCCCCGTCGGCGCGACGCTCGCCCTGGCGCTCGCCGGCTGCGGCCGCGACGTCGTGGTGCTCGACCCGCGCGCGCGGGGCGCGACGCTGCGCGGCGACCGCACGCTGGCGCTGTCGCACGGCTCGCGGCTGATCCTCGAGCGGCTGGAGGTGTGGCGCGAGCTGGCGAAGGTCGAGGGCGCCGTCACGCCCATCCTGGAGATCGACGTCTCGCAGGCGCGCGGCTTCGGCGTGACGCGCCTGACCGCCGCCGAGCAGGACGTGCCGGCGCTGGGCTACACGGTCTCGTACGTCGCGCTGCAGCGCGCGCTCGACGAGGCGCTGGACGCCGCCGGCGTGGCCGTGCGCTTCGGCAGCGCGGCCCGTGCGGTGCGCGGCGGCCCGGTCGCCGCCCGCGTCGAAGTGGATGCGGACACGCCGGGCGCGATCGAGGCGCGGCTCGTCGCGGTCGCCGATGGCGCGGGCGCGCAGGTCGACGGCGTGGGGCGCGATCGGCAGGAGTACGGGCAGTGCGCGCTGGTCGCTTCGGTGTGGCGCGACGCTCCGCACGGCGGCATCGCCTTCGAACGCTTCACGCCGACCGGCCCCATTGCGCTCCTCCCCGAGCGCGACCACTACGGATTGGTGTGGACGGTCGACCCGGCGCGCGCCGCGCCGCTGATCGCGATCGACGAACGCGCGTTCCTCGCCGAACTCGCCCGCGCGTTCGGCGCTCGCGTCGCCGGATTCACGCGCGTTGCGGGACGGAAATCGTTTCCACTCGCGCTGGAGCGTGCGCGTTCTCTCGTCGGGCCACGTATCGCGTTGATTGGCAACGCGGCGCAGCAGCTGCACCCGGTCGCGGGGCAGGGTTTCAACCTCGGGTTGCGCGACGCCTGGGCGCTGGCGCAGTCCGTGCTGGACGCCCCAAGGGAGGAGCTCGGCTCCCCGCGGATGCTCTCGCGCTACGCGGCGCGGCGGCGCGTGGATCGCAGCGCAGGGATCGCGTTCACGCACGGGCTGGTCGGGGTTTTCGGCGCGGAGTTGCCGCTGGTCGGGCTGGCGCGCGGCGCGGGCCTCGCGCTGCTCGACATCGTCCCGCCCGCGAAGCGCGCATTCGCGCGCGCAATGCTGCACGGCCTGCGCTGAGCGCCTGTATCCGCGGGCAGTTCGGCGCGCCCGCGCGCCGATGCATCGAACGTGCCTGAACCGTGTGCCGAGCGTTCACTTCGCCGCCGCGCGAAGCTGCCTCGTGCGTTCCCCTTGATGCGCTGCAAGCGGTGCGAATTCGCGTCTCGCGCGGGCGCGAGTTGTGGTTATAATCCGCTCCCCTCGCGTCGTCTGCACCTGCATCGCTCCCGTGCGCATCGGTCCCCACAAGCTCCCCAACGTCCTCGCCGTCGCACCGATGGCGGGCGTGACGGATCGACCGTTCCGGCAACTCTGCCGGAGGCTCGGTGCGGGCTACGCGGTCTCCGAGATGATCGCGTCCGATCCCCGCCTCTGGGGCACGCAGAAGTCGCGCCGCCGCCGCGATCACGCGGGCGAGCCGGCGCCCGTCGCGGTGCAGATCGCCGGCGCCGACCCGGCGATGATGGCCGAGGCCGCGCGCTTCAACGTCGCGCAGGGCGCGGCGATCATCGACATCAACATGGGTTGCCCGGCGAAGAAGGTGTGCAACGCCGCGGCCGGCTCCGCGCTGCTCTCCGACGAGCCGCTGGTGGCGCGCATCCTCGCGGCCGTCGTCGCCGCGGTCGACGTGCCGGTCACGCTGAAGATCCGCACCGGACCCGCGCCGTCGCGCCGCAACGCCGTGCGCATCGCGCGCATCGCCGAGGACGCGGGTGTTGCCGCGCTCACCGTGCACGGGCGCAGCCGCGCGTGCCTGTTCGCCGGCCCTGTCGACTACAGCGCGATCGCCGAGGTCAAGGCGAGCGTGACCATCCCCGTGATCGCCAACGGCGACATCGACTCGCCGCCCAAGGCGCGCGACGTGCTGCTCGGCACGGCGGCCGACGCGGTCATGATCGGGCGCGCCGCCCAGGGGCGGCCGTGGATCTTCCGCGAGATCGCGCACTTCCTGGCGACGGGCGACGAGCTGCCGGCGCCGACCGTCGAGGAGGCGCGCGCGCTGATCCTCGAGCACCTCGACGACCACTATGCGTTCCACGGCGGGGAGGCGGGCGTGCGCACCGCGCGCAAGCACCTCGGCTGGTACACGCGCGACCTCGTCGGGGCGGAGGGCGCGCGCGCGGAGTTCAACGCGGCGGAGACGACGGCGGCGCAGATCGCCGCGGTCCGGCGCTGCTTCGACCGGCTGGCGCTCGTCGGCGAGCGCCTGGTCACGGCAGGGGACGCGCAGCGAGCGACGGCGGGGCGGTTCGCGGAGCGGGCGAGGCAGGCAGCGTGGGGCGGGGAGGCCCTGGCGGCGTGAAGAAGGCGATCAAGCTCAACGGCAGCAACGAGATCGGGCGCAGCGTCGAGCGCTCGCTCGACGAGTACTTCCGCAAGCTCGACGGCGAGTCGCCGACCGGCGTCTACGACATGGTGATCGGCCACGTCGAGCGGGCGCTGCTTGCGAGCGTGCTGGAGCGCGCGAACGGCAACCAGACGCAGGCCGCCGACATGCTCGGCGTCAACCGCAACACGCTGCGCAGCAAGCTCGCCAAGTACCACCTGATCTGACCCGCCGCGGGCGGGGCGTGGCGCAGGGGGCGCCGGCGCATGGACAAGCAAGGCCAATCGGCGCCGATCCGGCAGGCGCTGCTCTCGGTGTCCGACAAGGCGGGGCTCGTCGACTTCGCGCGCGCTCTCGCTTCGCGCGGCGTCGCGCTGCTCTCCACCGGAGGCACCGCGAAGGCGATCCGTGATGCCGGCATCGCGGTGACCGACGTCGGCAGCTACACCGGCTTTCCCGAGATGCTCGACGGCCGCGTGAAGACGCTGCACCCGAAGGTGCACGGCGGCATCCTCGCGCGGCGCGACCTGGCCGAGCACGTCGCGGCGATCGGCGCGCACGGCATTCCCACGATCGACCTCGTCGTCGTCAACCTCTATCCGTTCCGCGAGACGGTGGCGAAGCCGGGCTGCACGCTGGACGACGCGATCGAGAACATCGACATCGGCGGCCCGGCGATGGTGCGCTCGGCGGCGAAGAACTGGGCGCACGTCGGCGTCGTCGTCGATCCCGCCGACTACGCAGGGCTCGTCGCGGAGCTCGGCGCGAACGGCGGCGCGCTCTCGCGCGACACGCGCTTCCGCCTCGCGCGCAAGGCGTTCGCGCACACGGCGGCGTACGACGGCGCGATCGCCAACTGGCTGACTGCGCGCGACGCCGACGGCGCGCGCACCGGCTTCCCCGCATCGTTCCGCTACGCGGGCGAGCTCGTGCAGTCGATGCGCTACGGCGAGAACCCGCACCAGGAGGCGGCGTTCTACCGCGACGAGAATCCGGCGGGGGGCTCGATCGCCACGTTCCGCCAGCTGCAGGGCAAGGAGCTCTCCTACAACAACGTCGCCGACGCGGACGCGGCGTGGGAGTGCGTGAAGGCGTTCGACGCGCCGGCCTGCGTCATCGTCAAGCACGCGAATCCCTGCGGCGTGGCCGTGGCCGCCTCGCCGCTCGACGCCTACCGCGCGGCGTTCGCCACCGATCCCACCTCGGCGTTCGGCGGCATCATCGCGTTCAACCGGGAAGTCGACGGCGCCACCGTCGAGGCCGTCGCCGCCCAGTTCCTCGAGGTGCTGATGGCGCCGGCCTACGCCGCCGACGCGCTCGCCGTGATCGAGAAGAAGAAGAACGTCCGCGTCCTCGAGATCGCTCTTCCGCAGGAAACGAGGGTCAGGCCCGCATTGGGCGGTTCGAGCGGCAAGTCCGACGCAGGCGCGCAGGAGTGCGAGTCTGACCCTCATTTCCGGCTCGACTTCAAGCGCGTCGGCGGCGGGCTGCTGGTGCAGACGGCCGACACGCGCGCGATGAGCGCCACGGGGCTCAAGGTCGTGACGAAGCTCGCCCCGACCCCGGCGCAGGTCGACGACCTGCTGTTCGCGTGGCGCGTGGCGAAGCACGTCAAGTCGAACGCGATCGTCTATTGCGGCGGCGGGCGGACGCTCGGCATCGGCGCAGGGCAGATGAGCCGGGTGGACTCGACGCGCATCGCCGCGATGAAGGCGCGCAACGCCGGGCTGTCGCTCGCGGGGTCGGTGGTCGCCTCGGACGCCTTCTTCCCGTTCCGCGACGGGCTCGACGTGGTCGCCGACAACGGCGCGGTCGCGGTGATCCAGCCGGGCGGCAGCGTGCGCGACGAGGAGGTCATCGCGGCGGCCGACGAGCGGGGCATCGCGATGGTGTTCACGGGTGTGCGACACTTCCGGCATTGACTGAGGCGGGCCCCGGGGGGCCGCGTTTCCTGTTAGAGCACCGGTGATGACGGGATGGTTTGGTCGTGCGTTACGGATTGCCGCGGTGCTTGTCGCGGCCGCGGCGTTGCCAGGCCGCGCGGCCGAGGGCGGGGGCGGCTTCTTCGAGCCGGTGCCCGAGGCCGAGCGCACGTGGTTCTACGACTGCGGCTCGCTCGACGAGGGGTGGCTGAAGCGCCAGTGCCGGGGCTTCAAGAGTGCGTGGTACGAGCGCCGCCCGATGGTGCTGGTTTCGGGATACGCCTGGCACGACCCGAACACCTACAAGCAGGACAACCTCGATTCGTTCAATTCGCAGGCCTGGGGCGGCGGTTTCGGCCTGGGCCTCTACGAGCCGGAAAAAGGCGACCACTTCTCGTGGTACGTGCTTTCCTTCAAGGACTCGAACAGCGACCTGACCAACATGATCGGCTTCGGGGCGGTCACCTATTGGCCCGAGAAGTCCGACGTCGCCGTGGGACTCGGCTACACCGTGTTCATCATGCAGCGCCCCGACATCTACAGCGGCATCCCCTTTCCCGCGGGGCTGCCGCTCGCCTCGATCAAGCTATGGAATGCCGAGATCCTCGGCACGTTCGTCCCCAAGCTGAACGCGGGGATCAACCACGGCAACGTCGGCTACTTCTTCGGCCGCTCCCAGTTCTGAAGTCGCAGGCGGCCCCACGCATGAACGTACTCGTGATCGGCGGCGGCGGCCGCGAGCACGCACTGGCCTGGAAGATCGCGCGCAGCCCGCGCGTGGCGAAGGTGTTCGTCGCGACGGGCAACGCGGGCACGGCGCGCGACCCCGCGCTGGTCAACGTGCCGCTGACAGCGATCGCCGACCTGGTCGCGTTCGCGCGAGAGCGCAACGTCGCGATCACCGTGGTCGGCCCGGAGGGCCCGCTCGCCGCGGGCATCGTCGATGCGTTCCGCGCCGCGGGGCTGGCGATCTTCGGCCCGACGAGGGAGGCCGCGCAGCTCGAGAGCTCGAAGGACTTCGCCAAGGCGTTCATGACGCGCCACGGGATTCCCACCGCGCGCTACGCGACGTTCGCCGACGCGAGGCAAGCGCACGCGTACGTCGACGCGCAGGGCGCGCCGATCGTCGTGAAGGCGGATGGGCTGGCGGCCGGCAAGGGCGTGGTGGTCGCGACCACGCTCGCCGAGGCGCACGCGGCGATCGACGCGATGCTCGTCGACAACGCGATGGGGGATGCGGGCGCTCGCGTCGTCGTCGAGGAGTTCCTCGCCGGCGAGGAGGCGAGCTTCATCGTGATGGTGGACGGCCGCAACGTGCTGCCGCTCGCCTCGTCGCAGGACCACAAGCGCCTGCGCGACGGCGACCAGGGCCCCAACACCGGCGGCATGGGCGCGTACTCGCCCGCGCCGGTCGTGACGCCCGAGATGCACGCGAGGCTCATGCGCGAGGTGATCCTGCCGACCGTGAGCGGCATGGCTGCCGACGGCATCCGCTACACCGGCTTCCTGTACGCCGGCGTGATGATCGACGCCGCCGGCAACCCGAAGGTGCTGGAGTTCAACTGCCGCCTCGGCGACCCCGAGACGCAGCCGATCATGGCGCGGCTCGCGAGCGACTTCGTCGAGCTGCTGCAGCACGCGGTGGGCGGCACGCTCGACCGCGCCGAGGCGCAGTGGGATCGCCGCGCGGCGCTCGGCGTGGTGCTCGCGGCGGCCGGCTACCCCGAGACGCCGCGCAAGGGCGACGCGATCGCAGGGCTCGACGCGGTTACGCCGGCACGGCACCCCGACGTCGTCGTCTTCCACGCCGGGACTGCGCTCGAAGGCGACAAGGTCGTGACGAGCGGCGGCCGCGTGATGTGCGTGACCGCGCTCGGCGACTCGGTGCGCATGGCGCAGAAGGCCGCCTACGCCGCGATCGCGGACCTGCGCTTCGACGGCATGCAGTTCCGCACGGACATCGGCTTTCGCGCGATCGGCCGCCGCTAGCGGCACGGAACGTCCCGCCCGCTGCGGTACCATGGCGTCCCCGCCGGCGCGCCCGCGCCGGTCCCGTCTCCCGCGCCCACTCGCATGGATCTCGACGTCCCCCGCCGCTGGTTCGGCTCCCTGCAGGACTCGATCGTCGCAGCGCTCGCCGCGCTCGACGGCGCGCCGTTCCGCCGCGACGAGTGGAAGCGGCCCGAGGGCGGCGGCGGCGTGTCGTGCATGCTCGAGGACGGCAACGTGTTCGAGCGCGCCGGCGTGGGATTCAGCGACGTGCGCGGCGAGCGGCTGCCGCCCTCGGCGACCGCGTCGCGGCCGGAGCTGTCGGGACGCGCGTGGGAGGCGATGGGCGTGTCGCTGGTGGTCCATCCGCGCAATCCCCACGTTCCGACGGTGCACCTCAACGTGCGCATGTTCGCCGCGCGCAAGGCCGGCGCGCAGCCGGTGTGGTGGTTCGGCGGCGGCATGGACCTCACGCCGTACTACGGCTTCGAGGAGGACGCGGTGCACTTCCACCGCGCCTGCCGCGACGCGCTCGCCCCCTTCGGCGACGACCTTCATCCGAAGTACAAGCGCTGGTGCGACGAGTACTTCTACCTGAAGCACCGCCGCGAGCAGCGCGGCGTGGGCGGCATCTTCTTCGACGACCTCTCCGAGGGCGGCTTCGAGCGCTGCTTCGCGCTCACGCGCTCGGTCGGCGAGCGCTTCGTCGACGCCTACCGGCCGATCGTCGAGCGGCGCAAGGACACGCCCTACGGCGAGCGCGAGCGCGACTTCCAGTGCTACCGCCGCGGCCGCTACGTCGAGTTCAACCTGGTCTGGGACCGGGGCACGCTGTTCGGCCTGCAGAGCAACGGGCGCACCGAGGCGATCCTGATGTCGATGCCGCCGCTGGTGAAGTGGCGCTACGACTGGAAGCCGGAGGCGGATTCGCCCGAGGAGCGGCTCTACCGCGAGTTCCTCGTGCCGCGCAACTGGGCCGATGGCGGCTGACGACCCCCGTCCGCCACGCGTCCTCGACGCGCGCGACGCGCACCTCGCCGAGGAGCGCATCGACGGCGAGCAGGTGTTCCGCGGCAAGCTGCTCGACGTCCGCCGCGACCGGGTTCGCCTTCCCGACGGCAACTCCGCGACGCGCGAGTACGTCGTGCACCCCGGGGCTGTGCTGGTCGTGCCGGTGCTCGACGACGGCCGGCTCGTCGTCGAGCGGCAGTTCCGCTACCCGAACAACCGCGTCTTCGTGGAGTTCCCGGCAGGCAAGCTCGATCCCGGGGAGAGCGCGCTCGTCACCGCGAAGCGCGAGCTGCGCGAGGAGGCCGGCTACGAGGCGGCAGCGTGGACGCGGCTCGGCGAGGTGCACACGGTCGTTTCCTACTCGACGGAGGCGATCGACCTGTGGCTCGCCGAGGGCCTCACGCACGTGGGCGCGAAGCTCGACGACGGCGAGTTCCTCGACATCGTCGCGCTTGCGCACGACGAGATGCTCGCGATGGCCGACCGCGGCGAGATCACCGACGTCAAGACCGTCGCCGCGCTCTACTACCTCGAGCGCCGGCGCGCCGCGCAGGCGCCGTGCGCGCGGCTGCTGCGCATCCGCGGCCGCGTGCAGGGCGTGGGCTTCCGCGACGCGCTGATCATGCGCGCCCGCGAGGCGGGCGCCGTCGGCTGGGTGCGCAACCGGATCGACGACACGGTCGAGGCGTTCGTGCAAGGCGAGCCCGCGGCGGTCGGGCGCGTGATCGCCTGGGCGCGGCGCGGGCCGCCGGCGGCGCGTGTCGACGGCGTCGAGGTGCACGACGTCGCGCTCGACGCGAAGCTCGAGGGGTTCGCGCGCTGGGCGACGCGGTAGGGTGACGGCAAGCCACGATCGACATGATCCGACACAACGAGGGTGGCGCATGATCGAGGGCTCCTGCCACTGCGGATCGGCCCGCTGGACGCTGGCCGAATTGCCCGCGTCGGTGAACGCCTGCAACTGCACCGCTTGCCGGAGATACGGCGTGCTGTGGGCCTACGGCTGGCAAGGCGAGAACATCACCGTCTCCGGAGAGACCGTCCCCTACGTCCGCGGCGACTCGCTGAGCTTCAACTTCTGTCCAAAGTGCGGCTGCGTCACGCACTGGCGCGCGCTGCAACCGGACAAGGAGGGCCGCAGGAGAATCGCGGTCAACCTGCGCATGACGGAGCCCGGTCTCGTTGCCGACCTCCCGGTCGATCACTTCGACGGCCTGGGCAAGTGGGAGCACCTTCCGAAGGACGGCAGGTGCGTCAAAGATATGTGGTTCTGACCGGGGCGCCGACGAGGCCGCGCTTCGGCCCGCGTTGGAGTCGGCGGGGGCGCGGCGGTATGCTCCGCCCTCATGTCAGACCGCCACCCGCGTTCCCGACTCGACTTCTTTCGCGGCGCCTGGACGATCAAGGGCCAGGAAGCGACGTACAGCGAAGTCTGTGAGTGGCTGCCGGGCAACGGCTTCCTCGCGTGCAACGCCCAAGACCGGTCCGAATCCCCGCCCGCGTTCTCGCTGAGCGTCTTCGGCTACTCCGAAGCGGACGCGCAGTACACCTACAGCGGTTTCGCCGGTTCCGGCGCGCAGCGCAGTCTTCAGGGCAGCATCGAGGACGGTGTGTGGCGCTTCCGCGGCGAGCTGGCGCGCGGCCCCGGACGGCGCCGGTGGCAGGTGACCATCACGCCCACGGCGCAGGGATTTCGCTTCCGCGAGGAAGCCTCCGAGCGCTCCGGGCCGTGGCGGGAGTCGGTCGTGCTGGAGTACGTGCGGGTGCCGGAGGCAGGGGGTTGAGGCAGGGGCCCCGCGCGGCGAGCGACACGTAGCGTCTCATCCGAACCGCTGCCGAGGCAGCCCGCGCGCCGCCCGCGGCTCACGATCGAGGCGCTACGCGACGCCGAACAGGTCCTTCCACGCCGCGTACGAGGAAGCCGCCCACAGCGGCAGCACGATCGGCATGGCGATGCCCTGCGTGACCATCACGAGGGCGAGCAGCACGAGCGACAGCGCGCCGTAGACGGCGAACGCGCCGACGTTGCGCGCGAACGCGCGCGCGCTCGAGCCGAACGCGTCGCGCACGCCCGCGCCTTCGAGGAACGCGAGCAGCGGCACCAGCGTGAGCGGCAGCGAGACGGCCACGCCCACCACGTACACCAGCACGATGTCCTGCGCCGACAGCTCGGAGAGGCCCTCGATGGAGAGGGTGTTCACGCCCGCGAGATGCCAGCCCGCGAGCCACTCCGCGCCCGAGACGCACAAGGCGCCGGCGATGACCGCGGCGATCGCCTGCGCGGGTGCAGCGAACGGGGCGAGGAGGTGCACTGCGCGCGGCCGCTCGCCGCGATCGACTGCGAGCGAGGCGAACAGCAGGGAGCCGGCGACGATCGGCACGATCACGTTGGCGGCCGGCGGCCCGGCGAGCGGGATCAGCGACAGCAGGATCTGCAGCACCGCGACCGCGACTGCGAGCAGCCCGAAGCCCACCGGCGCGCGCTTGAACAGGCGCAGCGCCTCGCCGTACCACTCGATCGCGCGGCCGGGCGGGACGGCGCGGATCGCGCGCTCGCCCGGAAGCGCCGGGGGCGGGTCCCCGGTCGGCGGCGTCACGCGGACGCGCCGAGGTAGGCGGCGCGCACCGCCGGGTCGCCGAGCAGCTGCTTCGAGTCGCCGGCGAGCGTGATCTCGCCGGACTCCATCACGTAGCCGCGGTGCGAGACCTCGAGGGCGAGCTTCGCGTTCTGCTCGATCAGCAGGATCGTGACGCCTTCGGCGGAGACGCGCAGGACCGTCTCGAAGACCTTCTGCACCATCAGCGGGGCCAGCCCCATCGAGGGCTCGTCGAGCAGCAGCAGCCGCGGCTTCGACATCAGCGAGCGGCCCATCGCCAGCATCTGCTGCTCGCCGCCGGACAGCGTGCCGGCGGTCTGCCGGCGCCGCTCCTTGAGGCGCGGGAACAGCTCGAACACGCGCTCGACGTCCGCGGCCACGCCCTGCCGGTCGCGGCGCGTGTACGCGCCCATCGCCAGGTTCTCCTCGATGGTGAGGCCGCCGAAGACGCCGCGGCCCTCGGGCACCATCGCGAGCCCGCGCTGCACCAGCCGGAACGACGGCTGGCCGGTGATGTCCTCGCCGTCGTAGACGACGCGGCCCGAGCGCACTGGCTGCAGGCCCGTGATGCCCTTCAGCGTGGTCGTCTTGCCGGCGCCGTTCGCGCCGATGAGGCACACGAGCTCGCCGCGGCCGACGGTGAGGTCGATGCCCTTGACCGCCTGGATGCCGCCGTAGGCCACGCAGAGCTTCTCCAGCGCGAGCAACGGCGTGACATCTCCCCTCTCCCGCATCGCGGGAGAGGGGCCGGGGGTGAGGGAGGCGCTCACGCGGACGCCTCCTTGGACGCGCGGCGCAGTGCGTAGCACTCGCGCGTCGGCGTCTTGCCGTCGATCCCCGTGCTTCGCCCGGGGCCCCTCGCCGGGTGACTCACGCGGCCCCCTTCAGGTTCAGCGCGACGTCGCCGCCGAGGTAGGCGGAGATGACCGCCGGGTCCTCCTGCACCGCCCCGGCGGTCCCCTCGGCGATCTTCTTGCCGTAGTCGAGCACCAGCACGCGATCGCACACGCTCATCACGAGCTTCATGTCGTGCTCGATCAGCAGGATCGTCGTGCCGTCGCCGCGGATGCGCTCGAGCAGGCCCTTGAGCGATTCGGTCTCGGTCGCGTTCATGCCCGCCGCCGGCTCGTCGAGCGCGAGCAGCTTCGGGTCGGTGGCGAGCGCGCGCGCGATCTCGAGGCGGCGCTGGTCGCCGTAGGGCAGGTGGCGCGCGAGGTCGTTCGCGCGCCGGCCCACGCCGACGTACTCCAGCAACTCGAACGCGCGGCGCTCGATGGCGCGCTCCTCGTCCAGCGTGGCCGGGTTGCGCAGCATCGCGCCGAACACGCCCGCGCGCGTGCGCACGTGGCGGCCGATCATCACGTTCTCGAGCGCCGAGAGGTTGGCGAACAGCCGGATGTTCTGGAACGTCCGCGCGATGCCGCGCTTCGCCACCTCGTTGGGCTTGAGCCCGTCGAGCGGCGCGCCGTCGAACACGAAGTTGCCCGAGTCCGGCGTGTAGATGCCAGTGAGCACGTTGAACAGGCTCGTCTTGCCGGCGCCGTTGGGCCCGATCAGGCCGTAGATCTCGCCCTTCCGGATGGCGAAGCTCACGTCGGAGAGCGCCTGCACGCCGCCGAAGCGCTTGTTGATGCCGCGGCCGGCGAGCAGCACTCCGGCGTCGGCCTGCGGCGCGGTGCCCGGCGCGCTCATCGCCCGTTCGCCCCGGCCCCGGCCGGCGGCGGCCTCGTTGGACCGCGCGTGACTCGGCGACAGGTCTGCGCGTCGGCCGCGCGACGGATTCGCCTTGCCGTCGATCCCCGCTGCGCGGGGCCCCTCGCCGGGTAGCTCACCGTCGCACCTCGAGCTCGCGCTTGCGCGTGGCCGACGGCAGGAGGCCCGCGGGCCGGAACAGCATCATCAGCACCAGCGCGAAGCCGAACAGCAGCATGCGGATCACCTCGGGCTCGACCAGCATGCGGCCGAACAGCGCCTGCTGGACCGGCTCGACCGTGTAGCGCAGCACCTCGGGGGCGAACGACAGCAGCAGCGCGCCGACGATCACGCCCCACACGTTGCCCATGCCGCCCAGCACGACCATCGCGAGCACCATGATCGACTCGAGCAGGATGAAGCTCTCCGGGCTGATGAAGCCCTGGATGGCCGAGAACATGCCGCCGGCGATGCCGCCGAACGACGCGCCCATCGCGAACGCGAGCAGCTTCATGTTGCGCGTGTTGATGCCCATCGCGCGCGCCGCGACCTCGTCCTCGCGGATCGCCTCCCAAGCGCGGCCGATGCGCGAGTCCTGCAGCCGCAGGTTGATCACGATGATCGCCAGCAGCACGACGAGCAGGAAGTAGTAGTACTTGATCGGCCCGCTGAATGCGAGGCCGAGGAAGGCCTCGGTGTCGCGGAAGCTGAAAGGGCCGATGCGGAACGGGTCGATCAGCGTCACACCCTGCGGCCCGTTGGTGATGTTGACGGGCTGCGAGAGGTTGTTGAGGAAGATGCGGATGATCTCGCCGAAGCCCAGCGTGACGATCGCGAGGTAGTCGCCGCGCAGCTTGAGCGTCGGCGCGCCCAGTAGCACGCCGAACATGCACGCCACCGCGGCGCCGATCGGCAGGATCACCCAGAACGGCAGGTGAATGTTGAAGTGCGGCGAGGCGAGCAGCGCGTAGACGTAGGCGCCCACCGCGTAGAACGCGATGTACCCGAGGTCGAGCAGGCCGGCGAAGCCGACGACGATGTTGAGCCCCAGCGCCAGGAACACGAACAGGATCGCGAGGTTCGTGATGCGCACCCACGCCGTGCCCATCGCCGCGAGCGCGAACGGCAGGACGAGCAGCGCGATGCCGACGAGCGCCAGGCCCGCCCAGGCGAGCTTCGGGTTGCCCTTCGTGTCGAGGATCGCGCGCATGCCGTCCTACGCCCGGTCGGCGACGCGCTCGCCGAGCAGTCCCGACGGGCGGAACACGAGCACCAGGATCAGCACGATGAAGGCGAAGACGTCCTGGTAGTTGCTGCCGAACAGCACGACGTTCGGGTCGACCGCGCAGCGCTGCGCGAGCGCCTCCGACCAGTCGGCGAAGTGGCAGAGGTTCGTGAGGTCGCCGACGTAGCCGGCGCCCAGGGCCTCGATGATGCCGAGCAGCATCCCGCCCAGCATCGCGCCGGCGAGGTTGCCGATGCCTCCCAGCACGGCGGCCGAGAACGCCTTGAGGCCGAGCAGGAAGCCCATCTGGTAGTGCGCGATGCCGTAGTACGTGCCGACCATCACGCCGGCCACCGACCCCAGCCCGCCGGCGATGACGAAGGTCAACGCGATCACCTTGTTGACGTCGATGCCCATCAGCCCGGCGACGGCCTGGTTCTGCGCGGTGGCGCGCATCGCTATGCCGAGCCGCGTCTTGTACACCAGCGCCATCAGCCCGGCCATCATCGCCACCGAGACGGCGAGGATCGCGATCTGCACGTTCGTGATCGTCGCGCCGTTGGGGTTGCCGGTGAGGTGGTAGCTCACCGACTTCACGATCTGCGGGTAGGGCAGCGGGTTGCGGCTCCAGACGATCATCGCCAGGTGCTGCAGGATGATCGACAGCCCGATCGCGGTGATCAGCGGGGCGAGCCTGGGCGCCCTGCGCAGCGGCCGGTAGGCGACGCGCTCGAGCGTGAAGCCGACCGCCATGCACACCGGAATGGCGACCAGCGCGCCGGCGAGCACGATGGCGAGCGGCGGCAGAGGCGCGCCGGCGCCGGCCAGCGCCACGATGACGCTGTAGGCGACCATGGCGCCGATCATCACCACTTCGCCGTGGGCGAAGTTGATGAGCTGGATGATCCCGTAGACCATCGTGTAGCCGAGCGCGACGATCGCGTAGACGCTGCCTAGCGTCACGCCGTTGATCAACTGCTGGATGAAGATGTCCATGCAGGGATCAGGTGTCAGGGATCAGGGATCAGCAACCCAAGGGGGCCCGGGCCGGGACCGCGGCCGATTGTGGCGGCATTCCCCGCCCCGCGGCAAGGCAAAAAAACGGCGCCCCGGAGGGCGCCGTCTGCTGCGTGGTGCAAGCCGATTACTTCTTGGGCGCCGGCGCCGCCGGGGCGGGCGCCGCGGCAGGCGCTGCCGGAGCCGCAGCGGCGGGCGCCGCAGCCGGGGCGGGCGCGGCCGCCTTCATGAAGTCCGCGAAGCTGATGCTCTTGCCGCCCTGCACGATTGCCACGGGCTCGAGCTTGCCGCCCTTCATCGTGAAGATCGTCACCTCGGCGTTCTTGCGGTCGCCCTTCTCGTCGAAGGCGATCGGGCCGGTCGCGCCGGTGTAGGAGATCTTCTGCAGCTCGGGCAGGTACTTCGCCGGGTCGGCCGAATCGGCCTTCTGCATCGCCGCGATCAGCACGTTGGCCGCGTCGTAGGTGAACGGCGCGTAGATGATCGGGTCGGTGTTGAACTTCGCCTTGTGCGCGTCGAGGAACGCCTTGGACGCGGCGGCCACCGGCAGGCCGGCTTGCGAGCAGACCAGGCCTTCGGCCACGGCATCGCCGGCGAGCTGCTTCATCGTGTCCGTGCACGCGCCGTCGCCGAAGCTGAACACGGCCTTGATGCCGAGCTCGCGCGCCTGCTTGAGCATCGGGCCGCCGGTCGCGTCCATGCCGCCGTAGAAGATCGCGTCGGGCGCGCGGCCCTTCATCTTGGTCAGGATCGCCTTGAAGTCGGTGGCCTTGTCGTTGGTCTTCTCGCGCGCCACGACCTGCACGCCCGCGGCCTTCAGCGTCTTCTCGACCTCGTTGGCCAGTCCCTCGCCGTACGCCGTGGCGTCGTCGACGACCGCGACCTTCTTGACTTTCATCGAGTTGAGGAACTGGGCGACCGCCGGACCCTGCTGGTCGTCGCGGGCAACGAGGCGGAAGATGTTCTTGAAGCCCTGCTCGGTGAGCTTGGGGTTCGTCGCCGAGCCCGAGATCATCGGGATGCCCGCCTGGTTGTAGACGGCCGAGGCGGGAATCGTCACGCCCGAATTGAGGTGGCCCACGACGCCGGCGACCTTCGCGTCGGCGAACTTCTGGGCGATCGTCGGGCCGAGCTTCGGGTCGGCCTGGTCGTCCTCGCCCTGCAGCTCGAAGCGGATCTTCTTGCCGCCGATGCTGATGCCCTTGGCGTTGGCCTGCTCGACCGCGAGCCGCGCGCCGTTCTCGTTGTCCTTGCCGAGGTGCGCGATGCCGCCCGTCAGCGGGCCGGCGTGGCCGATCTTGACGACGGTCGGCTGCTCGACCGGCGGCGCGGCCGGCGCCTTGGGCGCCTCGGCCTTCTTGGGCTCTTCCTTGCCGCAACCGTACAGGGCGACCACGGCGACCGCGACGATCGTCGCAGCGAACTTCTTGTTCAGCGTCATTTCGGACATGCCTCCGACTGGAAGGATGGGGGATCCCGGCTCCGGGGGGAGGGGGGATCCGGGAAGGAAAGGAAACGTTAAATTATCGGTCCGCCTCATTCTCGCTGTCAACGCGGACGCGGGGCTGCGCCGGGGAACGTCCGCGGCCGGCGCCGCGATCCCGGGCGCCTGTCGCCGCCGGCCGCGCCTCGTCGCGGCCGCCTTGCCGGGGGAGGGGGGTGGAACTAATAATCTTCGGGCCGCCGCCGAATCCGGGTGCGCCTGCGCGCGCATCCAATGGGCGTAAGGACAGCCGGGCACGGGCCAGAAGCCGTCCGCCCGGTACTACAGCGCCCCGCGCGCCGCCCCCCCGACCCGGGGAGGCCGGGCGCGGGCTCCTGGGGAGAGGGCATGGGATTGCGAGTTTCGCGCCGTGGGGTAGTGGCCTCGCTGGCGGTCGCCGCGCTGCTGGCCGCGATCGGCGGGGCGGTGGCCATCCAGGCGAACAAGAAGGCCGAAGCCGAACGCAGCAAGGCGAAGGCGGAAGTCACCCTCCAGTTCGCCCCGGGCGACCTGGCGAGCGTCGAGGCGCGCCCGCTGGCCCGCTGGCTGCCCGTGTCCGGGGCGATCCAGGCTGTGCGCCAGGCCACGGTCAAGGCGAAGGTCGGCGGCGAGGTCCGCCAGCTCGCCGTCCGCGAGGGCGAGGCGGTTCGCGAGGGGCAGATGATCGCGCGCATCGACACCGCCGACCTGGAGGCGCGGCTCGCCGAGCGGCAGGGCGCGCTGGAGAGCGCGCGCGCGCAGCTGGCGCTCGCCGAGAAGACGCGGGCGATGAACAACCGGCTGCTGTCGGAGAAGTTCATCTCGCAGAACGCCTACGACGGCGCGCAGTCGAGCCACGACGTGGCGGTGGGCAGCGTCAAGTCGGCCGAGGCGCAGGTGCGCCTCGCGCAGAACGCGCTCAAGGACGCCACGGTGACGGCCCCCCTGACGGGAACCGTGGCCAAGCGCCACGTGCAGGCCGGCGAGAAGGTGGCCGTCGAGTCGCCGCTGGTCACGATCGTCGACCTCGTCGACCTCGAGCTCGCGGCGCTCGTGCCGGCGACCGACGTGCCCGAACTCGCGATCGGCATGCCCGTCGAGCTCGCCGTCGACGGTTTCGGCGACCGCCGCTTCCGCGGCACGATCGGGCGCATCAGCCCGTCGACCGAACCGGGCACGCGCGCGTTCCTCGTCTACGTAGCGCTGCGCAACCCCGACGCCGCGCTGCGCAGCGGCATGTTCGCGACCGGGCGCATCGCGCTCGCCGCAAGCGCGCCGGTGGCCACGCTCCCGCTCGCCGCGGTCCGCAGCGAGGCCGGGCAGTCGTTCGTCTGGACGATCGACGCGGGCAAGCTCACGCGCCGCGTGGTGGTCACCGGCCGGCGCGACGACGAGGCGGGCATCGTCGAGATCCGCACGGCGCTCCCTGCGGGCAGCCCCGTGCTCGCCGCGCGCTTCGACAACCTGAAGGAGGGCGCGACGGTGGTCGTGCGCGCCGGCGCGGCCTCGACCAACGCGGGCGCCGCGCCCCGCGCGCCGGGCTGAACGCCCCCGCGCTGCGCGGGAGGGCACTGCCATGTGGATGACGCGCGTCTCCATCCGCAACCCCGTCTTCGCCACGATGGTGATGGTGGCGCTGACGGTGCTCGGCCTGTTCAGCTACGAGCGCCTGCGCGTCGAGCAGATGCCGGACGTCACGCTGCCGTTCGTGCTGGTGCTCACGAGCTACCCCGGGGCGGCGCCCGAGGCGGTCGAGAACGACGTCACCAAGCCGATCGAGTACGCGCTGAACCAGGTCTCGGGCGTGCGCCTGATCCGCAGCAACTCGCTCGAGGGCGCCTCGCAGGTGTTCGCCGAGTTCCGCCTCGACACCGACGTCGCGCGCGCGATCCAGGACGTGCGCGACAAGATCTCGCAGGTGCGGCCCGGCTTCCCGCGCGACGTGCGCGACCCGCTGGTCGTGCGCGCCGACCACGAGAACCAGCAGCCGGTGGTGTCGCTCGCCGTCATGTCGCCGACGACCGAGCTGCGCGAGCTGACCTCGCTCACCGACCAGACGATCGTCAAGGCGCTGGAGAACCTTCCCGGCGTGGCGCGCCTGGACGTCAACGGGCGTGTCACGCGGCAGGTGCTCGTGCGCGTCAAGCCCGACGCGATGACGGCGCTGGGCATCGGCATCGACCAGGTGATCGCCGCGATCCGCGCCGCGAACCAGGACGTGCCGGCGGGGCGCATCACGCGCGGCGAGAGCGATGCGGTGGTGCGCGTCGAGGGGAAGGTCAAGGACCCGGCGCAGTTCGCGCGCGTGGTCGTCGCGCAGCAGGGCGGCGGCCCGGTGCACCTGGCGCAGGTCGCCGACGTGATCGACGGCGAGAAGGAGGAGACCTCCTACGCGCGCATCAACGGGCGGCCGGCGATCACCATCGACCTGCACAAGGCGCAGGACGCGAACATCGTCGAGACCGGCCGCAACATCCAGCAGGCGGTCGACGACCTGAAGGGGCGCCTGCCTTCCGACGTGACGGTGACCGTGGTCAACTCGTCGGCCCAGCAGGTCGAGCGCAGCGTCAACCGCGTCAAGCGCACGATCGTCGAGGGCGCCGCGCTGACCGTGCTCATCGTGTTCCTGTTCCTGCACAGCTGGCGCAGCACGGTGATCACCGGCCTTACGCTGCCGCTGTCCGTGGTGGCGACGTTCATCGCGCTCAACGCGTTCGGCTTCACGCTCAACTTCCTCACGCTGATGGCGCTGTCGCTGTGCATTGGCCTCCTCATCGACGACGCGATCGTGGTGCGCGAGAACATCGTGCGCCACCTCGCGCTGGGCAAGAGCCACCGGCAGGCGGCGCAGGAGGCCACCGACGAGATCGGGCTCGCGGTGATGGCGACCACGTTCGCGATCGTCGCGGTGTTCGTGCCGATCGCGTTCATGCAGGGCATCATCGGCAAGTTCTTCTTCCAGTTCGGCATCACGGTCACCGTCGCCGTGATGGTCAGCCTGTTCGTGAGCTTCACGCTCGACCCGATGCTCTCGTCGGTGTGGGACGACCCGGCCGAGGGGCGATTCCGCCGCGCGCCGTGGCTGGGGCGGCTGATGGCGTGGATCGAGTCGGGCGTGGAGGCCCTGCACCGCGCCTACGGGGCGGCGCTCGAGTGGGCGCTCCACCACCGCAAGTCGGTGATCGCGATCGCGCTGGTCACGTTCGTCGCGAGCTTCGCCGTGCCGCCGCTGGTGGGCACGGAGTTCGTCCCGGAGTCCGACCAGGGCTTCGTCTCGATCCGCCTGCGCACGCCGGTGGGCTCGAGCCTCGACTACACCGACGGCAAGGTGCGCCAGGTCGAGGAGGCGCTCAAGGCCTTTCCCGAGGTGCGCCTCGCCATGACCACGGTGGGCACCGACGAGGGGCGCAACTATGCGCGCGTCAACCTGAAGCTCGCCGACCGGACGGAGCGCAAGCGCACGCAGAAGATGCTCGAGCGCGACATCCGCGAGGCGCTGCGGCCGATCGCCGGCATCGAGCTGACGCTGGGCTTCGGCCGGCCGATCTTCGTGAACCTGCTCGGGCCGGATCCGGCGACGCTTTCGACGCTGATGCGCGACTTCCAGGCGCGCGTGGCGAAGGTGCCCGGCATCGCCGACCTCGAGAACTCCGACAAGGAGTCGAACCCGGCGCTGTCGGTGCGCCTCGACGCCGCGGCCGCCGCCGACCTCGGCATCACCGTGCAGCAGGTCGGCGCGACGCTGCGGCCGCTGCTCGCCGGCGACACGGTGAGCTACTGGCTCGCGCCGGACGGCAACAACTACGAGGTCAACGTGCAGCTGCCGAAGGACCGCCGGCGGCTCGCCTCCGACATCGGCAACCTCTACCTGACGACGGGCAAGCGCGGCCCCGACGGCGAGCCGCGCATGGTGCCGCTGCGGCAGGTGGCGACGATCGTCGAGTCGACCAGCCCGCAGATCATCAAGCGGCAGGAGCTGCAGCGGCGCGTCGCGCTCTACGCGAACGCGGTCGGACGGCCCTCGGGCGACGTCGGCAAGGACGTCAACAAGGTCATCGAGGAGATGAAGCCGGAGCTGCCGCCGGGCTACCGCTTCGACGTCGGCGGCCAGCAGAAGGACATGGAGGAGTCGTTCAAGGCGGCGCTGGCGGCGCTCGCGCTGGCGGTCGTCTTCATCTACCTGATCCTCGCCTCGCAGTTCGCGAGCTTCCTGCAGCCGGTGGCGATCATGGCGAGCCTGCCGTTCTCGCTGATCGGCGTCTTCCTCGCGCTGCTGTTCACCGGCACCACGCTCAACATCTTCTCGATCATCGGCGTGATCATGCTGATGGGGCTGGTGACGAAGAACGCGATCCTGCTCGTCGACTTCGCCAACCGCGCGCGCCGCGACGGCGCCTCCGTCGACGACGCGATCGCGCAGGCGGGCCAGGTGAGGCTGCGGCCCATCATGATGACCACCGCGGCGATGATCGCCGGCATGCTGCCGCTCGCGCTGGGCCTGGGCGAGGGCGGCGAGACGCAGGCGCCCATGGGCCGCGCGATCATCGGCGGCGTGATCACGTCGACGCTGCTGACGCTGGTGGTGGTGCCCGTGCTCTACCGCTACATCGCCAACGGCGAGGAGCGCCGCCGCGCGCGCCGCGCGGCCATGGCGGAGCGGGCGGCCGCGGCGGCCCTGCACGGCGGCGCACCGGCCGCCGCGGACGACTAGAAGAAGGGGGGTCAGGCCCCTGTCTCCCGCCACGCGGTTCCGGGTCGCGGCCCGGGAATCTGGCGGGAAATCGGGGTCTGACCCTGCCGGTTCTTTAACAACCAGGATGCCTGTCGACACCGGCGGCCCCGCGGGCGCGGGGCCGCCGGTGGTTGTTGCTTGATCGAATAACTAAACAGCTGTATAAATACGTGATGGCTCGCCCTTCGCGGCACGTCGACCGGGCGCTTCTCGTGGCGGGGCGCGACCTCTACGCGGAAGGCGGCGCCGCGACGCTCACCGTGCGCCGGGTGGCCGAGCGAGCCGGCGCGAACCCGGCGATGGTCCGCTACCACTTCGGCAGCCGCGACGCGTTCCTGCGGCAGCTGCTGCAGTCGATCTACGAGGAGATGTTCGCCGACCTGGAAGTCGCGGCGGGCGAGCCGCGCTCGGGCTCAGGCGAGCGTCTGCGCGCGGCCCTGCGGGTGATCGCCCGCTTCGTGCGCGACAACCGGCGGCTGCTCGCGCACCTGCTGCGCGACGCCATGTCCGGGGAAGCCGCGGCGCTCGACTTCGCCCGTGCCAACGCGCCGCGCCACCTGGGGCTGGTCGGCCGCCTCGTCGCGGAGGGCCAGCGCGAGGGCGCGCTGCGCGCGGTGCCGCTCCCCCAGGCGCTCGCCTTCGTCGCCGGGGCGATGGGCGCGCCGATTCTCGCCGCCGCGGCGATCGGCGGACTCGCAGGCGTGCCTTCCGGCATCGCGCAAACGCTCGACGATTGCGTGCTCTCCGACGCCGCGCTCGACGAGCGCATCGACCTCGTGCTCGCGGGCCTCGCCGCGCGCGTTCCCTGACCGCATGGAGGAAGACCGCATGCGAATGGTCGCAACGATTGCCGTCGCGGCTTGCGCGACGTCGCTGGCCGCGTGCGAACAGGCGCCGCCCGCCGGCTACGCTGGCTACGTCGAAGGCGAGGCGGTTCGCGTGGCGGCGCCGATCGCCGGCACGCTCGTTCGCCTGTCGGTCCGTCGCGGCGACAAGGTGGCCGCGAACGCCCCGCTGTTCGCGCTGGAGAGCGCGCAGGAGGGCCACGCTCGGGCGGAGGCGCAGGCGCGCGTCGAACGCGCGCAGGCGGCGCTTGCGAACCTCGAGAAGGGGCGCCGCGTGCCGGAGGTCGCCGCCGTCGAGGCGCAGCTCGCGCAGGCGCGGGCCGCGCTGCAGGCGAGCGAGGCGACGCTGGAGCGCGCGCGCAGGCTCGTCGCCGAGAAGTTCCTGCCGCCGCAGCAATACGACGAGGCGCTCGCCCAGCGCGACCGCGACCGCGCGCGCGTGACCGAGCTCGCTTCGCAGGTGCAGGTCGCGCGGCTGCCGGCGCGCAGCGACGAGATCGCGGCCGCCCGCGCCGAGGCGAAGGCCGCCGCGGAGGCGCTGGCGCAGGCCCAGTGGCGGCTCGACCAGAAGGTGCAGGCCGCGCCGGTCGCCGGGCTCGTCGAGGACACGCTCTACCGCAACGGCGAGTTGGTGGCCGCGGGCGCGCCGGTGGTCGCGCTGCTGCCGCCCGGCAACGTCAAGGTGCGCTTCTACGTGCCGGAAACGATCGTCGCGCAGGTGCGGCCCGGCATCGCCGCGAGCGTGCGCTGCGACGGCTGCGGCGCGCCCATCGCGGTGCGCGTCGACTTCGTGGCGCCGCGCGCCGAGTACTCGCCGCCGGTCATCTACAGCCGGGAGAACCGCGCCAAGCTCGTGTTCCTCGTCGAAGCGCGGCCCGAGCGGCCGCACGACGCGCTGCGGCCGGGTCTGCCGGTCGAAGTCGATCTCGCGAGGTAGCGTGGAGAGCGTCATCGACGTGCGCGGGCTGACCAAGCGGTTCGGCGCGCGCACCGCCGTCGACGGCGTGTCGATCGCGGTGCGGGAAGGCGAGATCCTCGGCTTCCTGGGGCCCAACGGCAGCGGCAAGACGACGACGATCCGCATGCTGTGCGGCCTGCTGCGGCCGGACGCGGGCGAGGGCACCTGCCTCGGGCTCGACATCGTGCGCGACGCCTACCGCATCAAGCGCGAGGTCGGCTACATGACGCAGCGCTTCTCGCTCTACGAGGACCTCTCGATCGAGGAGAACCTCGACTTCGTGGCGCGCGTGTACGCGGTGCCGCGGCGGCGCGAGGCGGTCGACGCCACGCTCGCGCAGCTCGGGCTCGGCGCGCGCCGCAGGCAGCTCGCCGGCGCGCTCTCGGGGGGCTGGAAGCAGCGCCTCGCGCTCGCCGCATGCCTGCTGCACTCCCCGCGGCTTCTGCTCCTCGACGAGCCCACCGCCGGCGTCGACCCCGGCGCCCGGCGCGATTTCTGGGCCAAGATCCACGCCCTGGCCGCCGAGGGCATGACCGTGCTGGTGTCCACCCATTACATGGACGAGGCCGAGCGCTGCCACAAGCTGGCGTACATCGCCTCCGGCAAGCTGCTCGTGACCGGCAGCGCGCAGGAAGTCGTCGCGCACTCGGGGCTGACGACCTACGTGGTCGGCGTGCCCGGCGGCAGCGAGCGCGCGCTCGCCGGCCTCGCCCGCGCGCTCGAGGCCGAGCCCGCCGTCACCGTCGTCGTGCCGTTCGGCACGACGCTGCACGTCTCCGGCATCGACGCAGCGGCCCTCGAGCGCGTGCGCGAGCGCCGCGTGCGCGACGGTGGGCAGCGCTGGACGCGCATCGAGCCCTCGCTCGACGACGTGTTCGTGCGCCTCGTGCAGCAGGCGAAGGACGCCGACGCATGAGCGCCTTCTCCCTCGCGCGCTTCCTCGCGATCGCGCGCAAGGAGTTCGTGCAGATGCGGCGGGAGCGCCTCACGTTCGCGATGATCGTCGGCGTCCCGATCCTGCAGCTGGTGCTGTTCGGCTACGCGATCAACACCGACCCCAGGAACCTGCCGACGGCCGTCGTCGATCACGACCGCAGCGCGTTCTCGCGCAGCCTGGTGCAGGCGGTCGTGAACACCGGCTACTTCCGCATCGTGGCGGCGCCGGACGCGGAAGGCGACGCCGAGCGCCTGCTCGAGCGCGGCGACGTGCAGTTCGTCGTGGTGGTCCCGCCCGGCTTCGCGCGTGCGCTGCAGCGCGGCGAGCGGCCCGCGGTGCTCGTCGCCGCCGACGCGACCGACCCCTCGGCCACCGGCAACGCGATCGCCGCGCTCGCCGCGCTCGGGGGGGCCGCGCTGCGGCACGACCTCGACGGCGCGCTGGCGCCGCTCGCGCCGGCGCCGGCGCCGATCGAGGTGCGCGTGCACCGCCGCTACAACCCGGAGGGCGTCACGCAGTTCAACATCGTGCCGGGGCTGCTCGGCGTCATCATGACGATGACGATGGTGATGATGACGGCGTTCGCGATGACCCGCGAGCGCGAGCGCGGCACGTTCGAGAGCCTGCTCGCCACGCCGGCCACGCCCTTCGAGGTGATGACCGGCAAGATCGTGCCGTACATCGCGGTGGGGTTCGTGCAGGCGACGATCATCCTCGGCGCGGCGAAGGCGCTGTTCGCCGTGCCGATGCTGGGCAGCCTCGCGCTGCTGTTCGGCTGCCTCGCGCTGTACATCGCGGCGCTGCTGGCGCTCGGCTTCACGATCTCGACGGTCGCGCGCTCGCAGCTGCAGGCGATGCAGATGACGTTCTTCTTCTTCCTGCCGTCGATGCTGCTGTCCGGGTTCATGTTCCCGTACCGCGGGATGCCCGGCTGGGCGCAGGCGCTCGGCGAGGTCTTCCCGCTCACGCACTTCCTGCGCATCGTGCGCGGCGTGCTGCTCAAGGGCAACGGCGCGGCGGAGACCTGGCCGCACGTCTGGCCGATCGCCGCGTTCATGCTCGTGGCCGGCGCGGTGGCGATGCTGCGCTACCGGCGGACGCTGGATTGACCGGACGGCTGCGGGACCGAAGTCACGGAAGCGGCAGGCATGCCGGTTGCTATAATGACCACCAGTCAGTTGGTGTTGCGAAGAGTGCGATGAAAGCCTTCGACGTCGAACGCGCGCGGTTCAACATGATCGAGCAGCAGGTCCGCACGTGGGACGTGCTCGACCAGGAGGTGCTCGACCTGCTGTTCACGGTCCGCCGCGAGGAATACGTGCCGGCGGCGTACCGCACGCTCGCGTTCGCCGACCTCGAGATCCCTCTCGGCGACGGGCAGTTCATGTGGACGCCGAAGATGGAGGCGCGCGTGCTGCAGGACCTCGCGATCCGGCCCGGCGAATCCGTGCTCGAGATCGGCACCGGCAGCGGCTACTTCACCGCGCTCTGCGCCGCGCGCGGCGCGCTCGTCACCAGCGTGGAGATCGACGCGGCTCGCGCGACGGAAGCGCGCGCGAAGCTCGCCGCGCACGGCTTCGCCAAAATCCGCGTCGAGACCGGCGACGGCGCGCGCGGATGGGGGCGCGAGAGCTACGACGCCGTGGTGCTCACGGGCGCGACGCCGGTCCTGCCCGACGGCTTCGTCGCCCAGGTCGGGCCCGGCGGCCGGCTGTTCGCGGTGGTCGGCGACGCGCCGGCGATGAAGGCGCGCCTGTATCGCTCGGCGGGCAACGGCAGGCTGGCGGCGGAGGACCTCTTCGAGACCGTGATTCCGCCGCTCGTCCACGCCGTCGTGCCGGAGCGCTTCGTCTTCTAGCCGTGATTCCACAGCTGACTCCCGCCGAGCTCGTGCGCTGGCGCAGCGACCCGCAGCGCGAGCAGCCGTTCGTCCTCGACGTGCGCGAGGCGTGGGAGCTCGGCGTGTGCCGCCTCGAGGACGCGCACCACGTGCCCCTCGCGCAGCTGCCGGCGGCGGTCGCCACGCTGCCGCGCGAGCGCGACATCGTGCTCGTGTGCCACCACGGGCGGCGCAGCATGCACGCCGGCATCTGGCTGCGCAACGCGGGCTTCGACCGCGTGCACAACCTGCAGGGCGGCATGGCGGCGTGGGCTTCCGACGTCGACCCGACGATGGCGCGCTACTGAAACCTCCGAACCCTTTCCGACGGAACCCCCGATGAACTTTCGTGCCCTTGCCTTCGCCGCGCTGGCCGCGGCCGCCGGGCCGGCCCTCGCCGAGGACCTGATGCAGGTCTACCGCGAGGCGCAGCGCAGCGACCCGGCGCTCGCCGCGGCACGCTCGAGCTGGACGGCCACGCAGGAGCGTGTCCCGCAGGCGCGCTCGGCGCTGCTGCCGAACGTCGCCGCGACGGGGACGGCCAACGCGAGCGACGGACGCACCGAGATCCGCAGCGACCCGCGCGCGATCACCGGGAACGGCTACGGGAACGCGGGCTTCGTCGTCTCCGCGTCGCAGCCGCTCTACCGGCAGCAGAGCGCGATCGCGCTCGACCAGGCGCGCCGCACCGTCGAGCAGGCCGACTACACGCTCGCGTCCTCGCAGCAGGACCTCATCATCCGCGTCACGGTGGCCTACTTCGACGTGCTGCTCGCCGAGGTGAACGTCGAGCTGGCCGAGGCGCAGAAGCGCGCGGTGTCCGAGCAGCTCGCGCAGGCGAAGCGCAACTTCGAGGTGGGGGTGGCGACGATCACCGACACCAACGAGGCGCAGGCGCGCTACGACTCGATCGTCGCGCAGGAGATCGCGGCGCGCAACGACCTCGACAACCGCCGCACCGCGCTGCGCGCGATCATCGGCCGCATGCCGGGGTCGCTCAAGCGCCTCGGGCCGGCTTTCGAGCCGGTGCTGCCGCAGCCCAACGTGCTCGACCACTGGCTCGATCGCGCGCTCGCGGACAACCTCGCCGTGCGCATCGCCGGCTACAACGTCGACGTCGCCACGCTGGAGGTCGACCGCGCGCGCGCCGGGCACCTGCCGACGGTGGACCTGGTCGCGAGCCTCGGGCAGACCTGGGGTTCGGGGTCGCTCGCGAGCGACTTCCGCTACGACTCGCGCACCGCGCAGATCGGCGTCGCGCTCAACGTGCCCATCTACACGGGCGGGTTCCACGACTCGCGCGTGCGCGAAACGCTCGCGCTGCAGGAGAGCGCGCGGCAGAACCTCGAGATCGCGCGGCGCGCCGCGCAGTCGAACGCGCAGGTGGGCTTCGCCGGGGTCAACAGCGCGGCGGCGTCCGTCAAGGCGTTCGAGCAGGCGCTGCGCTCGGCCGAGACCGCGCTCGCGTCGAACCGCCTCGGGCAGGAGGTCGGCGTGCGCACGAACCTCGACGTGCTGAACGTCACGCAGCAGTTGTTCCAGGTGCGCCGCGACCTCGCGCAGGCGTACTTCAACTACCTGATCAGCGTCCTGCGCCTGAAGGCCTCGGTGGGAGCGCTGACCGAGCAGGACCTCGAGGACATCAACCGCCGGCTCGGCGGTTGACGCTCCCCCTCACCCCCGCCCCCGCCTCCGCACCGGCGTCGCGGACTCGCAGCGTCGCGTGTCGGCGTGCTGCGGCGACTCGCTCTTGCCGTCGATCCCCGCTTCGCGGGGCCCCTCGCCGGCTGCTCGCGCCGCTCCCTCCCCGCTCACGCGGGCGAGGGGAGGCGCGGCGCGAGCCACGCCCACAGCTTGTCCGCCGCCCCGCGGTGCTGCGCGTGGAACGCGAGCGCAGCCTCGCGCATCCGCGCGCGCGCGCCATCGTCGGCCAACAGCTCCGCGGCCTGCGCGACGAGCGCGTCGGCGTCCTTCACGCGAAGCGCCGCGCCGGCCTCCACCGCGCGCTCGGTCGCCTCGGCGAAGTTGAACGTGTGCGGGCCCACCAGGACGGGCACGCCCAGCGCGATGGGCTCGATCAGGTTCTGGCCGCCGAGCGGCAGCAGGCTGCCGCCGACGAATGCGACGTCGGCCGCCGCGCAGTAGGCGAGCATCTCGCCCATCGTGTCGCCGAGCACGACGCGCACGTCGGGGCCCACCGGGGAGTCGGCGCTGCGCCGCACGCTCGCCACGCCGCGCGAGCGCAACAGCGCGTCGACCTCGTCGAAGCGCTGCGGGTGACGCGGCACGAGCACGACGAGCGCGTCGCCGGGCAGGGGCTTCCGCGCGAGCGCGTCGAGCAGCAGCGCCTCCTCGCCTTCGCGCGTCGACGCGCAGAGGAGCACGCGTCGCGTGCTCCCGAAACGCTCGCGCATCGGGAGCGCGCGCTCGCGCATCCCCGGGGCGATCGCGACGTCGAACTTGAGGTTGCCGGTGACCGCGACCTCGGCCGCGCCGAGCTCGCGCAGCCGGCGCGCGTCCGCGTCGGTCTGCGCGGCCACGCCGGCGAGCGAGGCGAGCATCGGCCGCGCCAGCCCCGAGAAGCGCGCGTAGCCCGCGGCCGACTTCGCCGACATCCGCGCATTCACGAGGAACAGCGGCACGCCGCGCGCGCGGCACTCGTGCGCGAGGTTCGGCCACAGCTCGGTCTCCATCAGCAGGCCGGCCGAGGGCGACCAGTGGCGCAGGAACGCGCGCACCGCGAACGGCACGTCGTAGGGCAGCCACGCCTGCACGACACCCCCCCCGACGTACGCGCGGCCGGCCTCGCGCCCCGACGCCGTCATGCAGGTGAGCAGCACGGTGGCTCGCGGGCGCTTCGCGAGCAGCCGCTCGATCAGCGGCGCGGCGGCGCGCGTCTCGCCCAGCGAGACCGCGTGCACCCAGACGACCTCGCCCGCGGGGCGCGGGGTCGTGCAGCGCCCGAGGCGCTCGCCGATCGCGTGCCGGTAGCCTGGCTCGCGGCGGGCGCGCCACGCGAGGCGCAGCGGCACGAACGGCAGCGCGAGCCACCACAGCAGCGTGTAGAGCTTGCGAGCCATCAGCAGCGCGGCGCCGCGCGCAGCAACGCGCCGGCGGCTCGTCGCGCGTCGTCGAGCGACGGCACGTCACCGTTGCCGCCGAGGTCGCGCGCGTGGCCGCCCGCGATCGCCACGCCCGCGCCCGCAGGATCGGTGACGGTGAACAGCGCGATCGTCGGCGTTCCCAGCGCGGCGGCGAGGTGCGTGAGCCCGGTGTCCACGCCGACGGCGAGCTCCGCGCGCGCCAGCAGCCCCGCCATCGCGGCGAGCGGCTGGCGCGGCGGGACTCGCGCGCCGTCGACGCCGCTCGCGAGCCGCTCGCTGCGCTCGCGCTCGGCGTCGCTGCCCCACGGCAACAGGACGGCGAGGCCGGCCTGCGCGAAGCCCTTGAGCAGCGCGTGCCAGCGCTCCTCGGGCCACAGCTTGGTCGCGCGCGAGGTCGCGTGCACGGCCACGACGTACGGGCGGGCGGCGAGCGCCGCGTCCGGCGGCGGCGGAGCGAAACGCCAGCGCGGCGCACCCTCCGGCTCGTAGCCCAGCGCCCGGCCGGCGAGCATCCGGCAGCGCGCCGCGAAGTGGAGCCCGCGCGGCACGGCGTGGTGCACGTCGTCGAACAGCGCGGCCACGGGTTCGCGGATGCTCGCGCGGTCGAAGCCGTGCCGCCTGCCCCGCGCCAGGCGCGCGACGAAGCCGCCCTTCACCTGCTCCTGCAGGTCGAGGATCGCCTCGTAGCGCTCCTCGCGCAGCAGCGCGCGCAGGCGGGCGAGCTCGCGCCAGTGCGCAGGCCGAAGCGGCGCGCGCTTCCAGCGGCGCAGGGCGAGCGGCACGACGCGGCGCACGTCGGCGCACATCGCGGGCAGGTCGACGAACGCCTCCTCCGCCACCCAGTCGATCGCGAGCTCGGGGCGCGCCGCGCGCGCGTCCGCGACCAGCGAAAGCGCGTGGACGACGTCGCCGAGCGAGCTGGGGCGGACGACGAGGATCGCGCTCAAGGCCGGCTCAATCGGGGAGTGACGTAGAATGCGGCGCCATCGGCACGCCTCGCGCAGGGCCCGCGCCCGGGTGCGCGGCGCCGCCCCCGGTCGCGCATGGCAGACACGCTTCCCCTCTCGCTGGTGGTCATCACGCGCGACGCCGCCGCCGGGATCGCGCAGTGCCTCGCGTCGTTCCCGCTCGCAGGCGAGGCGCTCGTCGTCGATTCGGGCAGCGCCGATGATACCGTGGAAATCGCGCGCGCCCGGGGCGCCCGCGTGCTGCGGCAGGAGTGGCTCGGGTTCGGCGCGCAGAAGCGGTTCGCCGTCGACGCGGCGGCGCACGACTGGGTGATGTGCATGGACGCCGACGAGCGCGCGACCCCGGAGCTCGTCGCGGCGGTGGCCGCGCTGTTCGCCTCCGGCGCGCCTTCCGCCCCCGCCTACGCGGTCGCGCGGCGCAACCGCTTCCTCGGCCGCTGGCTCGCGCACGGCGAAGGCTACCCGGACTGGAACGTGCGGCTGTTCGACCGTCGCCGCGCGCGCTGGACCGACGATCCCGTCCACGAGCACGTCGTGGCGGACGGCGCCGTCGGGCGGCTCGCCGGCGACCTGCTGCACGACTCGGCCGATTCGATCGCGGACTACGTCGCCAAGCAGAACCGCTACACGTCGCTGCAGGCCGAAGCGATGCACGCGCGCGGCGAGCAGGCTTCCGCGGCGCGCATCGCGCTGGCGCCGATCGCACGCTTCCTGCGCTTCTACGTGCTGAAGCTGGGCTTCCTCGACGGCGCGGCCGGGTTCGCGCACGTCGCGATCGGCGCGTTCGCGAGCTTCCTCAAGTACGTCAAGCTGAGCGCGCTCAACCGGAGGAGGGTGCAGCCGTGAGCGTCGACGCGCGCGGGATGCACGTGCTGGTGACCGGCGCGGCCGGCTTCATCGGCATGCACTGCGCGCGCGCGCTGCTGGCCGCGGGCGCCCGCGTCACCGGTGTCGACAGCTTCGACCCGTACTACGACGTGCGGCTCAAGGAGGCGCGCGTCGCCACGCTGGCGGGCGAGCGCGCATTCGCCCTGCGCCGTCTCGACCTCGCCGAGCCGGGCCCCGCCGCGGAGCTCTTTGCCGGCGGCGGCTTCACCCACGTGCTGCACCTCGCCGCGCAGGCGGGGGTGCGCTACTCGCTGGTCAACCCGCTCGCCTACTACCGCAACAACGTCGTCGCGTTCGGCCACGTGCTCGAGGGCTGCCGGCACGCCGGCGTCGCGCACCTCGCCTACGCCTCGTCGTCGTCGGTCTACGGCGCGAACCACGTGCTGCCGTTCAGCGAGGACCAGCGCGTCGACCATCCCGTCAGCCTGTATGCGGCGACGAAGAAGGCCAACGAGCTCGCCGCTCACACGTACAGCCACCTCTATCGGCTGCCGACGACGGGCCTGCGCTTCTTCACGGTGTACGGACCGTGGGGGCGGCCGGACATGGCGGCGTGGCTCTTCACCAGCGCCATCCTCGCCGGCGAGCCGATCAGGGTGTTCAACCACGGCCGCATGCGCCGCGACTTCACCTACGTCGACGACATCGTCGAGGGCGTGCTGCGCGTCCTCGTCCTGCCCCCGGCCGCCGCGCCGCCCTCGGGTGCGCCGTATGCGATCTACAACATCGGCAACCACGACGCGGTCGAGCTCGACGAGTTCATCGCGATCCTCGAGCGGCTGCTCGGGCGCAGCGCGCGGCGCGAGTTGCTGCCGATGCAGCCGGGAGACGTCGAGGCGACCTACGCCGACACCTCGCGCCTGCGGCAGGCGACCGGCTTCGCGCCGCACACCCCGCTCGCCGCCGGGCTCGAGCGTTTCGTCGCCTGGTATCGCGACTACCACGGCGTCCGCTGACAGGCGGATGCTAGAATCGGGCGCCTTGCCGACAGCGCGCGTTCGTCCATGATCCTCGTCACCGGCGGCGCCGGATTCATCGGCGCGAACTTCGTGCTCGACTGGCTCGTCGCGACCGGCGAGCCGGTCGTCAATCTCGACAAGCTCACCTACGCGGGCAACCTCGGCAACCTCGCGCCGATCGAAGGCGACCGCCGCCACGTCTTCGTGCGCGGCGACATCGGCGACGCGGCGCTGGTCGGGCAGCTCCTCGCCACGCACCGGCCGCGCGCGGTCGTCAACTTCGCCGCCGAGTCCCACGTCGACCGCTCGATCCACGGCCCCGCGGCGTTCGTCGAGACGAACGTCGCCGGCACGTTCAGCCTGCTCGAGTCGGTGCGCGGCTACTTCGGCACGCTCGAAGGCGGCGAGCGCGAGCGCTTCCGCTTCCTGCATGTTTCCACCGACGAGGTCTACGGCTCGCTGGGGCCGCGCGATCCCGCGTTCAGCGAGACGACCGCCTACGCGCCGAACAGCCCCTACTCGGCGTCGAAGGCCGCCTCCGACCACTTCGTGCGCGCGTGGCACCACACCTACGGGCTGCCGGTGCTGACCACGAACTGCTCGAACAACTACGGCCCGCGCCAGTTCCCCGAGAAGCTGATCCCGCTGATGATCGTCAACGCGCTCGCGGGCAAGCCGCTCCCGGTCTACGGCGACGGCGCGCAGGTGCGCGACTGGCTGTACGTCGGCGACCACTGCAGCGCCATCCGCGCGGTGCTGGAGCGCGGCCGCGTCGGCGAGGTCTACAACGTCGGCGGCGACGCCGAGATGCGCAACCTCGACGTGGTGAAGGCGATCTGCGCGACGCTCGCGCAGCTGCGGCCGGGGCGCGACTACGCCTCCCAGATCGCGTTCGTGCGCGACCGCCCCGGCCACGACCGCCGCTACGCGATCGACGCTCGCAAGATCCGCGGCGAGCTCGGCTGGACGCCGGCGGAGACGTTCGCCACGGGGCTCGAGCGCACGGTGCGCTGGTACCTCGACAACGCGAGCTGGCTCGACAGCGTGCAGAGCGGCGACTACCGGCGGTGGATCGCCGAGCAGTACGCGGAGGCGGCCAAGTGAGCGCGAGCGGACGGCGCAAGGGGATCGTTCTCGCCGGCGGTTCGGGCACGCGGCTCTACCCGGTCACGCAGGTGGTGAGCAAGCAGCTGCTGCCGGTGTACGACAAGCCGATGATCTACTACCCGCTGACCACGCTGATGCTCGCGGGGATCCGCGACATCCTGCTGATCAGCACGCCCGAGGACACGCCGCGCTTCGCGCAGCTGCTCGGCGACGGCGCGAAGTGGGGGCTCGACATCTCCTACGCCGTGCAGCCGTCCCCCGACGGGCTCGCGCAGGCGTTCGTCATCGGCCGCGACTTCGTGGGGCGCGACGCCTCCGCGCTGGTGCTCGGCGACAACATCTTCTACGGCCACGACCTGCACGTCCAGCTCGCGCGCGCCAACGCGCGCGAGTCCGGCGCCACGGTCTTCGCCTACGCGGTCGCGGACCCCGAGCGCTACGGCGTGGCGGAGTTCGACGCGGGCGGCCGCGTGGTGAGCCTCGAGGAGAAGCCGAAGCAGCCGAAGTCGCGCTACGCCGTGACCGGCCTCTACTTCTACGACAACCGCGTGCTCGACGTCGCGCGCGAGCTCAAGCCCTCCGCGCGCGGCGAACTCGAGATCACCGACGTCAACCGACGCTACCTCGCGTGGGGGGAGCTCTCCTGCGAGCTGATGGGGCGCGGCATGGCGTGGCTCGACACCGGCACGCACGAGTCGCTGCTGGAGGCCTCGCAGTACATCGAGACGATCGAGCGCCGGCAGGGACTGAAGATCGCCTGCCCCGAGGAGATCGCCTATCGGCTCGGCTGGATCGACGCGGCCGCGCTCGAGCGGCTGGGCGCGGCGCTGGGCAAGAGCAGCTACGGCCGTTACCTCCTCGGCCTGCTCTCCGACCCGGTCATCGGCTGATGCAGGTCCGCGCGACGGCGATTCCCGACGTCCGCGTCGTCGAGCCGAAGGTGTTCGGCGACGAGCGCGGCTTCTTCCTCGAGTCGTGGAACGCGCGGGCGTTCGCGCAGGCCGGCATCGAGGCGGCGTTCGTGCAGGACAACCACTCGCGCTCGCGGCGCGGCGTTTTGCGCGGGCTGCACTACCAGGTCCGCGAGCCGCAGGGGAAGCTGGTGCGTGCGGTCGCCGGCGAGGTCTACGACGTCGCGGTGGACCTGCGGCGCTCTTCGCCGACGTTCGGCCGCGCCGTGGGCGAGGTGCTGTCGGCGGAGAACAAGCGGATGATGTGGATCCCGCCCGGCTTCGCGCACGGCTTCCTCGTCCTCTCGGAGTACGCCGACTTCCTCTACAAGGCGACGGCGTACTACGCGCCGGAGCACGAGCGCGCGATCCGGTGGGACGACCCGCGGCTCGCGATCGCCTGGCCACTCGCCGGCGCGGCTCCCGTCGTTTCCGCGAAGGACGCGGCCGCGCCGCTCCTCGCGCAGGCAGAGACCTATCCGTAAGACGATCCTCCTCACCGGCGCCGGCGGGCAGGTCGGCGCCGAGCTGCGGCCGCTGCTGGCGCCGCTCGGCCGCGTGGTGGCCGCCGGGCGCGCCTCGCTCGACCTCGCTTCGCCGGACGCCATCGTCGCGAAGATGCGCGAGGTCGCGCCGGCGATCGTCGTGAACGCGGGCGCCTACACGGCGGTGGATCGCGCGGAGCGCGAGCGCGACCTCGCGTTCGCCGTCAATGCGGTCGCGCCGGGCGTGATCGCCGAGGAGGCGAAGCGGCTGGGCGCGCTCGTCGTGCACTACTCGACGGACTACGTCTTCGACGGAGGCGCGGCGCAGCCCTACGCGGAGGACGCGCCGACGGGGCCGCTGTCCGTCTACGGCGCGAGCAAGCTCGCCGGCGAGCAGGCGATCGCCGCGAGCGGCGCCGAGGCGCTCGTATTCCGCACGAGCTGGGTGTACGGGCTCTCGGGCGCGAACTTCCTGCTGACGATCCGGAGGCTGGCTGCGGAGCGCGAGGAACTTCGCGTCGTCGACGACCAGGTGGGCGTGCCGAACTGGAGCCGCGCGCTCGCCCGCGCCACCGCGCGCGTGCTCGCGGAGGGACGCGACGAGCTGCGCGAGCGCTGCGGCCTCTATCACCTGTCGTCGCGCGGCAGCACGACGTGGCACGGGTTCGCGCGGGCGATCCTCGGCGACGTGCCGCGGCCGCGCGTGGTGCCGATCGCCACGCGCGACTACCCCACGCCGGCGCGGCGACCGGCCTACGGCGTGCTGGCGACGGGGAAGTTCGAGCGCGCGTTCGGCTTCGCGCTGCCTGACTGGCGCGAAGCGCTCGCCGAGTGCCTGCGCAGCCCGGCCGAGCCGGTGGAACCTTAGGCGGCCGCGCTGATCTCATTCGGGGCAGGCGACGGCACAGGCGGGAGTCGATGGAACAACGATTGGCGCGAATCGGCCGCTTGATCGCGGCGGCGGCACTGGGGATGGGGACGGCGGGCGCGGCGAGCGTTACCGGCGCCGTGAATGCGGTGCCGCCGGCCGAGTACCGCCCGGCGACGGTCGCACAGAAGTCCGTGGCGACGCTTGCCGTGGTTTCCACCCCCGCGCTGCGCATCGACTTGCCCGAACCGGCGACCGAATTCCGTGCGCAGCGGGCGGGAGGTGCTGCAGCGGCCGCGCGGGCCGACGCAGCGTCGCCGTCGAAGCAGCGCCCCCTCGTGATCGGCTTCCCGCGCGAGGTGCCGGAGTCCTCTCGCGCGGTGGCGCTCGCAGGGCTCGCGTGGCACGAGTCCGCCGACGGGGCGCGGACGGCGCGCGTCGAAGTGCGCTCGCCGGGCGCGGCGGGCCTGCGGCTTGCCCTCTCGGTGCAGGGCGCCGGGTTCGCGCTGCGCTTCGCCGGCAGCGCGCCGGGCGCAACGGTGCACGGCCCCTACCCGGCGGACGAGATCGCCGGTGCGGTCGCTCGGGACGGCGCGTTCGCGACCCCTGTGCTCGAGGGCGACACCGCGATCGTCGAGGTGAGCGCGCCGGCCGGCGCGTCGATCGCCGACGGTGCGCTCGTCCTCGGCACGGCGTCGCGCCTGACGGCGGCCGGCGTCGCCCTGCGCGACGCGATGGCGAAGCGACTCTCCGACATTGGGATGTCGGGAACGTGCAACGCGGACGTTGCGTGCGTGTCGCCGTCGACCGCCCTGCAGCAGGCGGCCAACAGCCTCGGCAAGATCGTGTTCGGCGACCGCAACGGGTTCACGTACGCGTGCAGCGCAGCGCTGCTCAACGACTCGGTGAACTCGTTCGTGCCATACCTCCTGACCTCCGCCCACTGCATCGAGTCGGCGTTCGAGGCGGGGACGATCAGCGTCTACTGGTTCTTCAGGGCGCAATCCTGCGGGAGCACCGCGACGCCGGCGTACGTGCTGCAGGGTGGCGGCGCGGCGCTGCTCGCGCGGAGCGACGACTGGGACTACGCGCTGCTGCGCCTGAACCGGGCGCCTCCCGCGGGCGTGTTCTTTTCGGCGTGGCGCGCCGAGCCGGTGCCGGCGCTCGCCGTGGCCACGGGCCTGCACCACCCGAACGGCGACCTCGCGAAGTTCAGCCAGGGCTCGACGACGGGCTACCAGTCGTATTCGGACGGCTCGAGCTTCGTCAGGGTGCAGTGGAGCCAGGGCACCACGGAAGTCGGCTCGTCGGGCTCGGGGCTGTACACGTTCCTGCCGGAGGGCGGCTACTACGAGCTGCGCGGCGCGCTCTTCGGCGGCGAGGCCTCGTGCAGCAACCGCTCCGGCCCCGACTACTACTCGCGGCTCGACGTCATGCTGCCGCTCGTGCGCCAGTACCTCACGCCCGACGCGCCGAACCCGGAGGGCCGCAGGGCTGTCGTCGAGTACTACCACGCCGGGCTGCGGCACTACTTCATCACGGCCGACCCGGGCGAGGTCGAAGCGCTCGACTCCGGCGCCATCGCCGGCTGGGAGCGCACCGGCGTGCGCTTCCTCGCCTACGACGCGCCGCGTCCCGGCGCGAGCCCGGTGTGCCGCTACTACCTCACGCCCGCGGTCGGCAACTCGCACTTCTACTCGGCCGACCCTGCCGAGTGCGCGCGCGTGGGCGAGCGGTACGCGGGCACCTGGATCCACGAGAGCCCGGCGGTGTTCCACATCGCGCTGCCCCACCCGGTGAGCGGGGCGTGCCCTGCGGGGACGCGAGCGCTGTGGCGCTTCTTCAACCCGGGCCTGCTGAACCACCGCTACACGCCCGAGGTGACGCTGCGCAACGAGATGCGCGCCGACCCGGCCTGGATCGGCGAAGGCTACGGCCCGGACAGCGTCATCATGTGCGCGCCGACCGACCCGATCACCTGACGTCCGGGCCCGCCGTGCCGCGCATGCCCGCGGCCAGGCTGCCGCCTGCCCCGGACGCGATGATCGCGTTCACGCCGAACGTGACCCCGCCGAAGCGCTCGTCGCGGCGGTAGGTCGCCAGCGTGCGCAGCGGCTCGGCGTAGCGTTCCCCGCTTGCCTGGTCGGTGGTCGTGACCACGCAGCGCGTGCACGGCTTGACCGGCCGCAGCACGACGTCGCCGAAGACGAGCCGGTCGACGCGATCCTCGCCGTGCGGCTCGAGTCCCGCGACGACGACGTTCGGGCGGAAGCGGTTCATCGGCACCGCGGGAAAGCCCCGCGTCGCCAGCCGCTCGTTCAGGCCGTCGAGCGACGCCTGCCCGATCACCAGCAACGGGTAGCCGTCCGCGAACAGCGTCGCCGCGCCCGACTCGCCGGCGTGGTCGGGATTGCACGCCCGCGGCAGCGCGTCGTCGAAGCGCACCAGGCGCACGTCGGCGCCGAGAAACGTCGAGAGCGCCGCCGCGGCGTCGTCGCCCGCGTCGAAGCCGCGGACCGACGAGCGCCAGACGACGACCTCCCGCGCATCGCCCTGCGCGCGCAACACCGGCGGCTCGCTGCCGGGCACGCGCAGCCGCAGCGTTCCGTCCTCGACGAGCGGCTCGATCAGCGCCATGCGCGGGTGCTCGCGCTGCGTGACGAAGCGCCCTTGCGCGTCGACGACCATCCACTCGCGGTCGCGCGCCCCTGCGACGGCGAGGCCCGTCGTGGCGACCGTCGCGCGCGGAACATCGATCGCGCGGCAGCTCTTCACCGGGTACAGGTGCAGCGAGACCACGGCGACGTCGGTCACGGGGAACTCCGGAAGAGCCGCGGGCGGCGCGGCTTGCGGCCGGGCCGCCCGCAGGGACGGGAACGAACCGCGCCGAGGAACTCAATGCGAAGCGGCTCCAACGGGCTTGCGGCACCGCGTCGCGCGCGTTGTTGCGTGCAGTTTCCGGCGGCCGCCGCCGGGCCGCCCCTAGGGAACCTCTGCGTAACCTCACGGCGCGCGCAGCCTCGCATGCAAGACTGTCCGCAATCCATCATGTGCAGTTCGCTCGGCTGCCCTTCGGGACGTGCTTCCCCGGGCGCTGGCGGTGTTGCGGTCCTTGGGCGTGGGGCCTGCCACGCCCTTCGGACCGCGCCTAGCCATCGTCCCGGGGAAGCGCGTCGCGCATCCGCGGGTTACGCAGAGCTTCCCTAGGCGGCCGCCCTGGCTTCACCCCGATGCAAAACGTGCAACGCAGGCGTCTCGGGTCATCGCCATGCGCAGGAACACGCTTTGCGTCGGCCGGCTAGCGCAGCCCCGAGGCGTACTCCGCGACGGCCTTCATCTGCGCGTCGGTCAGGTGCTCGACGACGCCGACCATCACGCGGCCCTTGACGTCCTTGCCGCCCTTGTCGGCGGCCCGCTCCCCGGTCTTGAACGCGCGCAGCTGCGCGTACGTGTAGTCGGCGTACTGCCCGGCCAGGCGCGGGTAGCTCTTCGGGATGCCCGCGCCGGACGGGCCGTGGCACGACGAGCACGCGGGCACGCCGGACGCCGTGTCGCCTCCTCGCCAGATGGCCTGTCCCGCCTTGACCAGC